>NZ_JAGPXV010000618.1:0-3531 GCF_018070405.1 Micromonospora sp. D75 | reverse complement strand
CCTTTTAACACCGCGGTGTTAAAAGGGGGCCCTTCCTCTACCGGAGGCGTTAATAAGGGGCCCTTCCTTACAAGCGGCGGGCGTAGCGGAGCTGGGGGACCAGCACCCGGCCGATGTGTTCGTCCCGCTCATCACCGGTGGCGGTCCAGCCGCCGCGCTCGTAGAAACGGCGCGCGTGGGCGTTGTCCCGCAGCACCCACAGCACCGCGCGCGTCCAGCCCCGGGCCCGCATCGCGTCGAGCGCGTCCACCATCAGCGCCCGTCCGGTGCCCCGGCCCCGCTCGGACGGCTCCAGGTGGATCGCGTTGAGCAGCCCGGTCGCCGGGTCGCCCTCGTCGTCGGGCCCGAGGTAGCTGAAGCCCACCAGCTTCCCGTCCCGCTCGGCCACCGTCATCCGGTGGTCCGCGCCCTCCCAGGTCAGCCGTTCCACCCAGTAGCGGCCCATCGCCTCCGGCGTCGGGTCGGCCAGCGCCTCGGGCGGCAGGAACGACGAGTACGCCGCCACCCGGGAACGCTGGTGCAGGGCGCCGACCGCCATCAGGTCGGCCTCGGTCGCGGAACGTAGGGAGATCGTCACCCGGGCGACGGTACCCGCCGGGGCGGCACCTGTACCGTCTGAAGATCCTCGGCGATCACCAGATCACCGGAGAAGTGCTCGCGGGCCTCGTCGTGGAAGCGGCGCGGGTCGGCGTACCGCTGGGAGAAGTGGGTGAGCACGAGCGTGCGTACCCCCGACTCGGCCGCGACCCGCGCGGCCTGGCCGGCGGTGAGGTGCCCGACCTCGGCGGCGAGCGCCGCCTCCGACTCCAGGAACGTCGACTCGATCACCAGCAGGTCGGCGTGCTCGGCGAGCGCGTACACGCCGTCGCAGAGCCCGGTGTCCATCACGAACGCGAACCGCTGCCCCGGCCGGACGACGCTCACCTCGTCCCGGGTGACGCGGCGCCCGTCGCGGTCCAGGTGGCCGTCGCGCAGCAGCCTTCCGGTGTCCGGACCGGCGATGCCGTACGCGGCCAGCCGCTCCGGAAGCATCCGGCAGCCGTCCGGCTCGACCAGCCGGTATCCGTACGTCTCGATCGGGTGCCGCAGCCGGCGGGCCTCCAGCGTGCCGATGCCCAGGGTGATCCGCTGCCCGTCGGCGTCGATCGGCTCGACTGCCAGTTCGGCGGTCTCGTAGAAGCTGGAGGCGTGGCGCAGCCGGGCGAAGTACTCGGCGCCGCCGGCCGGGAAGTGCACAGCCACCGGGCGCGGTACGCGGTCCAGCGAGAGCCGCTGGATCATGCCGGGCAGCCCGAGGCAGTGGTCGCCGTGGAAGTGGGTGACGCAGATCCGGGTCAGGTCGGTGGCGGTGATCCCGGTGTGCAGCATCTGCCGCTGGCTGCCCTCGCCCGGGTCGAAGAGGATCACCTCGTCGTCCCAGCGCAGCAGGTAGCCGTTGTGGTTGCGCTGCCGGGTCGGGGCCTGGCTGGCCGTACCGAGCACCACCAGCTCACGCATGGACACCGCACCCTCCCGAGCGCAAAAAGCGACCCCCGGGGCTTCCGCGCTCGCGCACGGGCCGGCTGGACTGGGCCGGCACCCCGGGGGTCGGGTGGCTGTCGTGGTTTCGCCGCACCGCTGCCACACGGTCTCGACGATCCTGCAGGTGCCCGCCTCGCGGCGGGCGAGATTTCACTGTCGAGGACAGCGGCTAGCGGACAGCCACCTCACGAGTCCGATTGCTATACAAGTCTGGACCACCTCCTTTCCCGTGTACCGCCACGCTATCCACTTCGCGGCGGCCGCGGCAACGGATTTCGATCACAGGCCCGGTCAGTCCAGGCCGATCGGGCCCTCGCGCGGGCCGTCCTCGTTCGCCGGCTGCACGGCGAGCGACGGGAAGTCGGCCAGGTCGCCCTCCGGCTCGGCGTCCCACTCCGGGAACACCAGCGGGCTCTGCAGGTAGAGGCAGAGCAGCTGGGTGAGCTGGTGCAGGCCGTCGAGGTGGGTGCGCTCGTGGCCGTGGGTGGCGTCCACGCCGAACCCGAGCAGCGCCACCCGGGCGTGCGCCCCGGCCTCGACCGCGGCGGCCACGTCCGAGCGGTAGTAGTCGAACACGTCCCGGACCAGGTCGACGCCGTGTTCCTTGGCGATCGAGGCGAGGTTGCGGGTCAGGTGGTAGTCGAACGGGCCGACCCCGTCGCCCATGGCGAGTGTCGCCGCGGTCTCCCGGGACTGCTGGCCCGGCGCGACCACCGCCGCGTCCACCGACACGATCTCCGCGACGTCCGGGTCCAGCCCGTGGCTCGCGCCGTGGCCGATCTCCTCGGTGACGGTGACCAGCAGGTGTGCGGTGACCGCCGGGGTGACACCGGCGTCGACCATCGCCTTGAACGCGGTCAGCACCGCCGCCACGCCCGCCTTGTCGTCCAGGTGGCGGGACTTGACGTACCCGTTCGGGGTGATGGTGGGGTTGGGCAGGAACGCGACGAAGTCCCCGGCGTCGATGCCGAGCGCCCGCAGCCCGGCCTCGTCGTGCACCGGCTCGTCCACCCGCACCTCGACCAGTTCCCAGCCGACGCCCTGCAGGTCGACCGCCTCGTTGTAGCGGTGCCCGCTCGCCTTCAGCGGCAGCACCTGGCCGGTGACGACCCGCTCCAGGTCGTCGGTGAAGATCCGCACGTGTGCGCCCTCGGCGAAGCGGGCGCTGTGCGTGCCGATCGGGTTGACCTCCAGCCGGCCGTTCTCCTTGAGCCGCTTCACCATGCCGCCGATGGTGTCGGTGTGCACCACGATCGCCCGGTCGGCGCCGGTCGACCGGGGGCCGGGCAGACAGGCGCTCAGCGCCCCGCGACGGGTCAGCGTGGAGCTGATCCCGATCGCGGAGAGCCGCTCGCCCACGTACTGCTGGATGTGGTCGGTGCGCCCCGACGGGCTGGGGATCTCCAGCAGCTCCACCAGCACCTGGCGGAGGTAGTCGAGGTCGAGCTTGAGCGGTTGGGGCTTGCGTGCGGTCATGCCCCAGAGCTTGCCGCACCGGCCGGCGACCAGAGTCGCTGCGGTGCCCGGGTACCCGGGAAGAGCAGGTCGACGAAGCGCTCGGCGGTGGGCTGCGGTTCGTGGTTGGCCAGTCCGGGCCGCTCGTTCGCCTCGATGAACACGTGTTCCGGCCGGTCCGGGGCGGGGACCAGCAGGTCCAGCCCGGTGACCGGGATGTCCAGCGCCCGGCTCGCGGTCACGCACGCCTCGGCGATCGCCGGGTGCAGCTCGGCGGTCACGTCGTGGATCGTGCCGCCGGTGTGCAGGTTGGCCGTCCGGCGTACCGCGAGCACCTCGCCCTCCGGGAGCACGTCGTGCATCCGGTACCCGGCCTCGGCCACCACCTCGCGGGTCATGTCGTCGATCGGGATGCGGGACTCGCCCCCGGTGGCGGCGGCCCGGCGGCGGCTCTGCCGCTCGATCAGCTCGGTGATGTCGTGCACCCCGTCGCCGGTGATCTGCGCCGGGCGGCGTACCGCGGCGGCGACCACCTCGTGTTCGATCACCACGACC
>NZ_JAGPXV010000617.1:0-3539 GCF_018070405.1 Micromonospora sp. D75 | reverse complement strand
GGGTGTGGTTCGAGTCGTGGGCGCTGACCGCGTACGCCGACCGGATCGGCGCGGACCTGGCGGTCCGCCGCTGGTGGCCACCGATGCTCCGGCCACACCTGGCGGTCCGGGACCGGGCCGTGCTGCGACCCGGACGTCCGCCGCTGACGCTGACCCCGGTCGAGGCCGAGCTGCTGCGCGCGGCCGACGGGCGGCGCCCCGCCGCCGACCTGGTCGCCGACCCGGCGATCGGGCTGCGCCGCCCCGAGGACGGCTACGCGCTGCTCGACCGCCTGGTTGAGCGCGAACTGATCACCTGGGACGCGGCCCTGCCGGTGAGCCCGGACGCCGAACGGGTGCTGGCCGACCGGATCGAGGCGATCGGTGACGAGCCGGCCCGCGCCGCCGCCCGCGCCGGGTTCGACCGGCTGCGCGCCGCGCGCGACGAGGTGGCCGCGGCGGCCGGGGACGCGGAGCGGCTGCGCGCCGCGCTGGACGCGCTCGACGCCACGTTCACCGAGCTGACCGGCGTGCCCGCGGTACGCCGGGCCGGACAGATGTACGCCGGGCGCACGGTCTGCTACGAGGACAGCGCCCGGGACCTGGACGTGGTCTTCGGCGCGCCGCTGCTGGCCGAGCTGGCCGCCCCGCTGGACGTGCTGCTGCGCGCCGCCCGCTGGCTGGCCAACGCGCTCGCCCGCGCCTACCTCGACGTGCTGCGCGGCCTGTACGAGGAACTGCGCGCCGAGTCCGGCGGCCCGGTGCCGCTGGCCGACCTGTGGTTCCTGGCTCAGGGCATGTTCTGGGGCGACGGCGAGCGGCCCGTCGACGCGGTGGCGGCGGAGTTCGCCGCCCGTTGGTCCGGGCTGTTCGGCCTGGACACGCTGCCCGCCGGCAGCACCGACGTACGGCTGCGCGCGGCCGACCTCGCCGACCGGATCGACGCGGTGTTCCCCGGCGCCGGCCCGGAGTGGTCCAACGCCGCCATCCACAGCCCCGACCTGCAGATCTGCGCCACCGACGCGGACGCGCTGCGGCGCGGCGACTACACCGTGGTGCTCGGTGAGCTGCACGCCGCCTGGTCGTCGTTCGACTGCGCCGTGTTCACCCCGTCGCACCCGGACGTGGAGCGGCTGCGCGACGCGCTGGCGGCGGACCTCGGGCAGCGGCGCGTCCGGTTGCTGTTCCCGGCCGACTGGCCGCGCCGGACCAGCCGTACCGCCGAGTCGCTGACCGGCCCGACCGACCGGCACCTGGCGTTCCTCGACGCGCCCGGCGCCGACCCGGCCCGCGTGCTGCCGACAGTGGACCTGGTCGTCGACGACGTCGACGGCGAACTGGTGGCGACCGCCTCGGACGGGCAGCGCTGGCCGCTCACCGAGATCTTCGCCGAGCCGTTCAGCGCGCACGCCGTGGACGGCTTCAAGCTGGTCGCCGCCGCGCCGTACACGCCCCGGATCACCGTGGACCGGCTGGTGCTGGCCCGGCAGACGTGGCGGACCACAGTGGGCGACAGCGGCCTGGCCGTCCCGAACGGGGAGCGCGAGCGCTTCCTCGCCGTCCGGGACTGGCGCCGCCGCCTCGGCCTGCCCGAACAGGTGTACGTCAAGTTCGGCACCGAGACCAAGCCCTGCTTCGTCGACCTGTCCGCGCCGGCGTTCGCCACCACGCTCTGCGCGATGGCGCGCGCCGCCCGGGTCGACGGCGGCGACGACGTCTCGTTCACCGTCAGCGAGATGCTGCCCGCCCCGGAGCAGGCGTGGGTGCCCGACGGACAGGGCCGCCGCTACTTCAGCGAGCTGCGCCTGCACATCACCGACGCCCGGCGGGAGGACCACCGGTGAGCCATCTGGTGCCCCTGGGCGACACCGGCTGGTCGGTGTGGCGTGACGTGGTCCTGCGGACCGCCGGTTTCCCGGCCGCCGGGCTGGACCGGTTCGCCGCGCCGGACTGCGCCGCCGTCGCGGACGCGCTGCTCGCCGGCGACACCGGCGCCGAGGTGTTCGACAAGACGCTGCGCGAGGCGTTCGCCGAGTCCTCCGCGGTGGCCGGCGAGCTGGCCGCCGACCCGCTGCTGCGCGAGGCGGTGACCTGGCAGAACCCGGACATGCTGATCGCGCTGGACGGGCTGCTGCGCACCGACCCGCAGGTCCGCAACGTGCGCCGCCGCAAGCGCGAGCTGAGCCTGCTGCGCTACTGGCAGCGCTACTGCGGCAAGGCCGAGACCATCGGCTTCTTCGGGCCGGTGTGCTGGGGCACCGTGGCACCTGGTGCGCCCGGCGTCACCGCCGTGCCCGGCCCCGGACTGCTCCGCCGCCGCGCCGTCCACCTCGAACACTGGGCGCTCGCCGCGTACGCGGACCGGCTGGCCGCCGACCCGCCGGTCCGGCAGTGGCTGGCCCCGGTCCGGGCGCCGCACGTCCACCTGGCGGACCGGGTCGTGCACCGGCCGGCCCAGCGCCCGGAACCGGTGTCGCTGAGCGAGTCGATCGCGCTGTGCCGGTGCGACGGCACCCGCCCGGCCCGGGACGTCGTCGACGACCTGGTGCGCGACGGGCAGACCGGCGTGCGCCGCGCCGCAGAGGGGTTCCTGCTGCTCGCGCAGCTCGTCGAGCGAGGGCTGCTGCGCTGGGACTTCGACCTGCCGCAGGGCTTCGCCGCGCAGGAGCACCTGCGGGAGCGGATCGCCGCGATCGGTGACCGGGAGTGCCGCGCGCGGGCGCTGGCCGGGCTGGACCGGCTGGCCGCCGCCCGCACCCGGGTCGCCGACGCCGCCGGTGACCCGGCCGCCCTCACCGCCGCGCTGTCCGCGCTGGACGCCGAGTTCACCGCGCTCACCGGGTTGCCGCCGCGCCGCCGGGCCGGGCAGAACTACGCCGGGCGGGCGCTGTGCCACGAGGAGACCGCACGCGACGTGGACCTCACCGTCGGCGGCGGCCTGCTCGACTCCCTGGCCCCGGCGCTGGACCTGCCGCTGCGGGCGGCGCGCTGGCTCACCGCCGAACTGGCCACGGCGTACGGCGACGCGCTGCGCGACCTGTACGACGACCTCGGCGGCGACGGGCCGGTCCGGCTCGGTGACCTGTGGTTCGTCGCGCAGGGGCCGCTGTTCGGGCCCGGTGACCGGCCGGTGGACCGGGTCGCGGCAGAGTTCGCCGCCCGCTGGGAGCGGGTGCTCGGACTGGCCGGACTGCCCGCCGGGACGTCCCGGGTGGAGTTCGGCGCGGCCGAGCTGGCGCCCCTGGTGGACGACGCGTTCCCGGCCGGCCGTCCCGGCTGGAGCGCGGGCCGGGTGCACAGCCCCGACCTGCAACTGTTCGCCGAGTCACCCGAGGCGCTGGCCGCCGGCGAGTTCGGGGCGGTGCTCGGCGAGCTGCACGCCGCGTACGCCACGTTCAACGCCGAGCTGTTCACCCACTGCCACCCCGACGTGGACCGGCTGCGGCGCGCGTACGCGGCCGACCTGGGCCCGGGACGGCTGCGCCCGCTCTACCCGGTCGACTTCCCCCGCGTCGGCGGGCGGTTGTCCGCGTCCCTGCACGGGCCGGACGACCACCGGC
>NZ_JAGPXV010000616.1:0-3544 GCF_018070405.1 Micromonospora sp. D75 | reverse complement strand
CCGGCGCCGCCGTACGAGCCGGACACCGGGCCCCGGGTCCGGGTCAACCAGGTCGGCTACCTGCCCGGCGGGCCGAAGCACGCGACTGTGGTCACCGAGGCCACCGACGCGCTGCCCTGGCAGCTGAAGTCGGGCAGCGGCGCGGTGGTCGCCAGCGGGAAGACCACGCCGCGCGGCACCGACGCCGCCTCCGGGCAGAACGTGCAGACCGTCGACTTCTCCGCGTACCGCAAGCCGGGCACCGGCTACACGCTCACCGTCGACGGCGAGACCAGCCACCCGTTCGACATCTCCGGCACGCTCTACGACCGGCTGCGCGCCGACTCGCTGCAGTTCTTCTACGCCCAGCGCAGCGGCATCGAGATCGACGGCGACCTGATCGGCGAGGAGTACGCCCGCCCGGCCGGTCACCTCGGCGTCGCGCCGAACCAGGGCGACACCGACGTGCCGTGCCAGGCCGGCGTCTGCGACTACTCGCTGGACGTGCGCGGCGGCTGGTACGACGCGGGCGACCACGGCAAGTACGTGGTCAACGGCGGCATCGCCACCTACCAGCTCCTGAGCACCTTCGAGCGGACCAAGACCGCCGAGACCGCCGACGGCGGCGCCGCCCTGGGCGACTCCACGCTGCGGCTACCCGAACGCGGCAACGACGTGCCGGACGTGCTCGACGAGGCCCGCTGGGAGCTGGAGTTCCTGCTGCGCATGCAGGTGCCGGCCGGCAAGCCGCTGGCCGGGATGGTCCACCACAAGATCCACGACCGGAACTGGACCGGCCTGCCGCTGCAGCCCCAGGACGACCCGGAGCCGCGTGAGCTGCACGCGCCGTCCACCGCCGCCACGCTGAACCTGGCCGCCGTCGCCGCGCAGTGCCAGCGCCTGTACGCCCCGTACGACGCCGCCTTCGCCGCGCGCTGCGGCACCGCCGCGAAGACCGCGTACGCGGCGGCCAAGGAGCACCCGGCGATCTACGCCTCGGCCAGCGACGGCACCGGCGGCGGCGCGTACGACGATTCCAACGTCAGCGACGAGTTCTACTGGGCCGCGGTCGAGCTGTGGCTGACCACCGGCGACAAGGCGTACCTGGCCGACGTCACCGGCTCGCCGCTGCACACCGCCGACGTGTTCGCCCCGAACGGCGCGTTCGGCTGGCAGAGCGTCGCCGCGCTGGGCCGCCTGGACCTGGCCACCGTGCCGAACACGCTGCCCGCCGCGGAGAAGACCCGGATCCGCGAGTCGATCACCGCCGCCGCCGACAGCTACCTGGCCACGATCGCCGGTCAGGCGTACGGGCTGCCGTTCCCGGGCAGCGCCGACGCGTACGTCTGGGGCAGCAACAGCAACCTGGTGAACAACGCGATCGTGCTGGCCACCGCGTTCGACCTGAGCCGGGACGCGAAGTACCGGGACGGCGCGGTGCAGGCCGCCGACTACCTGTTCGGCCGCAACGCGCTGAACATGTCGTACGTGACCGGGTGGGGCGAGCAGCACGCCCGCAACCAGCACAGCCGGATCTTCGGCCACCAGCTGAACCCGGACCTGCCGCGCCCGCCGGCCGGCTCGCTCGCCGGTGGCCCGAACGCCGCGCTGCAGGACCCGTTCGCGGCGAACCTGCTCGCCGGATGCGCGCCGATGTTCTGCTACGTCGACGACATCAACTCGTACGCGACGAACGAGGTGGCGATCAACTGGAACTCGGCGCTGGCGTGGCTCGCGTCGTTCCTGGCCGACCAGGGTGACGCCGGCGCGGTGCCGGCGCCGTCCTGCGCGGTCACCTACACCACGCACGGGAGCTGGCCGTCCGGCTTCACCACCCAGGTGACGGTGCGCAACACCGGCACGACGGCGGTGAACGGGTGGAGCCTGCGGTGGGCGTTCCTCGGCGACCAGAAGGTGGACCACGCCTGGTCGGCGCAGCTCGGCCAGAGCGGCGCCACGGTCACCGCGAAGAACCTGTCCTGGAACGCGAAGCTGGCGCCGGGCGCGTCCACCACGTTCGGCTTCAACGGCACCGCGTCCCGGTTCCCGAACCCGGATCCGGGGCTGGTCACCCTGAACGGGAAGGCCTGCACGGTCTCCTGACCGAGCTGACCGGACGCCATCGCAGGACCGGGTACGGTCCTGCGATGGCGTACCTCTTCCTGCTCGGCGCGATCACCGCCGAGGTGATCGGCACGAGCCTGCTCAAGGCCACAGACGGTTTCACCCGGCTCTGGCCCACACTGGGCCTGGCGGTGGCGTACCTGTCCGCGTTCGGGCTGCTCTCGCTGGCGGTGAAGGACATCCCGGTCGGCGTCGCGTACGCCGTCTGGTCCGGCCTCGGCACCGCCGCCATCATGGCGATCGGCGCGGCGTTCCTGGGCGAGCCGCTGAGCGTGGCGAAGGTGATCGGGGCGGGGCTGGTCATCGCCGGGGTGGTGGTGCTCAACCTCGGCGGCGCGCACTGAGCGCCACCCGGCTCAGGCCGCCGCGCGCAGCAGCCGGAGCTGCCCGATCTCGGCCACGTTCTTCATCAGCTCGGCGTTCACCCACGCG
Organism: Micromonospora sp. D75; assembly: GCF_018070405.1. NCBI lineage: Bacteria > Bacillati > Actinomycetota > Actinomycetes > Micromonosporales > Micromonosporaceae > Micromonospora > Micromonospora sp. D75. The sequence continues at coordinate 1,009 of NZ_JAGPXV010000616.1, read as the reverse complement.
GCCAGGTGCGTCACGGTGAGACCGGCGTCGGCGGGCCAGGGGTACGCGGACGGCCGGTCCAGGTCGGACTCGGCCAGCCCGTCCAGCGCTTCAGTCCACTCCGTCCGCAGTTCCCGCAGCCAGGCGACCGTCTCCGCGCCCGGCCCGGGCCAGCGGATGCCGTCGCGTTCCCGCGCCGGGCGCTGCCGCACGTGGTCGGTCGCGACCGACCACCACCAGCCGATGTGCCAGGTCAGCCACCCGATCGTGGGCGCCGGGACCGGGTCCGGCTCGGTGTCGGCCCAGTCGGGACGCCACCCGCCGCCCCGGCCGGGGCGCATGGTCCAGCACAGCGCGGCCGGCTCCCAGAGGAAATCCGCCGGCTCCAGCCGGTCGAAGTGGTACTCGGCGAGCGCCCAGGTCAGGTCGAACTGCCAGCGCAGCAGGCCGGTCACGGAGGCAGGCATCGCGCGATCGTGGCACGGCCCACGCCCGCGGTCGACCGGTTAACCGCTCCCGGCCCGCCTCGCGACGACGCCCCTCGCGACGTGGCGGCCCGGCGTGTCGTGGCGAGAACAAGGAACATCCAAAAAACGATATGACTGTGAGGCATAAATATGGGTCTTGTGACGTGTCTGTGGGTGGTTGGGCGCGTCGTTGATGGCGCACGCCGTTGTCCTGCCTAGGTTCTGGCTTGTCGAAGGTCAGAACTTGATGGGCGGGAGAACGGCGTGCGTTCTGCCAGGGTATGGGCTGGGCTGCTCGGGGTCGAGCAGGCGGTTGTCGAGGGCGTGGAGTTCGATCCGGTCGAGTCGGTGGTGGTGGCTCGGGTGCGGGTGCGTAAGGGCGCGTCGCGGCGGTGTCCGCACTGTCGTCGGCGGTGTGCCCGCTATGACGCTGGGGTTCGTCGTCGGTGGCGGGCGTTGGATCTGGGCGTGGTGCGAGCGGTGATCGAGGCGCACGTGCCGCGGGTGTCGTGTCCGGAGCACGGGGTTGTGGTCGCGGCAGTGCCGTGGGCTCGGCATGGGGC
>NZ_JAGPXV010000615.1:0-3544 GCF_018070405.1 Micromonospora sp. D75 | reverse complement strand
CCCCCCCGCCGCCGCCTCGATCCGGGGCACGTCGGGGTGGGTGCGGTCGGGCTGGCCGCGTACCGCGGTGGCGGCGCCGAGCAGCCGCGCCGCCTGGTCCGGCCGGTCCAGCCGCACCGCCAGGTCCGCTACACCGACGAGCACCTGCGCGGTCAGCGGCGCGTAGCCCCCCTCGCGCGCCGCGCGGCACGCCGCCGCCCGATGGGTACGCGACAGCTCGACGTCCTCGGCCAGGTAACCCAGCAGATCCTGGGTGCCCGCCCGGACACTGGCCAGGTCCGCCTCGTCGCCGAGCAGCGCCGACACGGACCGCAGCTGCGCGTACGCCTCGTCCGCGTCACCGTCGTGGCGGGCCAGGTACGCCCGGACCAGCGCCAGTTCGGCCAGCGCCCCCGGCCAGGCGACCCCGGCGGCGAGCCGGTGCGCCTCGGCCAGCGCGTCGGCGCTCGCCGCCTCGTCGCCGCCCAGCCGGTACAGCCAGGACAGCCGTGCCCGCATCCGGATCACGTCCTCGACGGCGCCGACCTCGGTGACCGCCGTGACCGCCTGCTCGTAGTAGTCGCAGGCGGCGGCGACGTCACCGCGCACGGCGATCAGCTCGGCCAGTTCGCTGAGCGCGAACGAGACCCCGAAGCGTTCGCCCACCGCCCGGAACTCGGCGAGCGCCTGCCGCAGGCACGCCTCCGCCTGCGCCGCCTCCATGCCGAGGATGACCCGCAGCTTGCCCAGGTGCAGCCGGGCCAGCGCGCGTACCCACGGATCGTCGTGGTCGAGCAGCGACTCCCAGGCGGGCAGCAGCGCGTCCGGTTCCCGCAGCATCCGCTCCATCGGCACGACCAGGGCCAGCTCCGGGTGGCCGCCGCGACCCTCCCCGCTCAGCCGGTACGCCTTGTGGATCCACTCGGCCGCGTGCTGCGCGTCGCCCGGCCCGGAGCTGAGGAACAGCACCACCAGTCCGTACACCACGGCTCGGGTGTCGTCGGGCACGTCGCCGGGCGCCTCGGTGGCCGCGATGATCAGTTCCATGCCCTCGGTGCGGTGTCCGCCGAGCCACCAGTACCAGCCGGCGCCGGCCGCGAGCCGCATCGCCTCGGGTCCCTCACCTGCGGCGAGCGCGCCACGCATCGCGGCGGTGATGTTGTCGTGCTCGGCTTCCAGCCGGGCGAGCCAGGTGAGCTGGTCGGCGCGGCGCAGCCGCGGCTCGGCGGTCTCGGCCAGCGCGGTGAAGTACGCCAGGTGCGCGCGGCGCGCGGTGTCCGCCTCCCCCGCCTCGGCGAGCCGCTGCGCGGCGTACTCCTTGATCGTGCCGAGCATCCGGTAGCGCGGCGCGACGTCGCCGGCGGCGACCAGCAGCGACTTCTCGGTCAGCGCGGTGAGCAGGTCGAGCACGTCGCCCGGCGCGACGGTGCCGCCGGCGCAGACCCGCTCGGCCGCGTCCAGGCCCGCCCCGCCGGAGAACACCGACAGCCGGCGCAGCACCGCGCGTTCGGCGTCGCTGAGCAGTTCCCAGCTCCAGTCGACCATTGCGCGCAGCGTCCGGTGCCGGGGCAGGGCGGTCCGGCTGCCGCCGGTGAGCAGCCGGAACCGGTCGTCGAGCCGGGTGGCGAGCTGGTCGACGGACATGGCGCGCAACCGTGCCGCCGCCAGCTCGATGGCCAGCGGCATGCCGTCGAGCGCGCGGCAGATCCGCGCCATGGTCGCCGACGTGTGGCCGTCGTACGCCAGGTCGCGGCGGACGGCGGCGGCCCGGTCCCGCAGCAGGCGGACGGCGGGCGACGACTCGACCTCGGCGGCAGTGGCGTCGCCGCCGGGCAGGCCCAGCGGCGCGACCGGCCACAACGCCTCCCCGGTGATGCCCAGCGGCTCCCGGCTGGTGGCCAGGATCCGCAGCCGCCGGCACTCGCCGAGCAGCCGGTACGCCAGCGCCGCCGCCGCCTCGACGACGTGTTCGCAGTTGTCCAGGATCAGCAGCATCTCCCGGTCCCGGATCGCCGCCACCAGCCGGTCGACCGGCTCCGCGCTGCCCGCGTCGCCGAGCAGCGCGTCCCGCAGGCCGAGCCCGGAGATCGTCGCCTGCACCACGTCCCCGTCGGCGCTGACGGCCGCGAACTCCACCAGCCACACGCCGTCCGGCAGGTCGCCGGTCAACCGGCGCCCGGTATCGGTGGCCAGCCTGGTCTTCCCCGAGCCGCCCGGGCCGGTGAGCGTGGTGAGCCGGTGCTCGGCCACCAGCGCACCGACCGCGGCGAGGTCGGCGTCCCGGCCGACGAAGCTGGTCAGCTCGGCGCGCAGGTTGGTCCGGCGGGTGTCCTCCCGGCGTACCGTCTCGCCGCGCAGCAGCGCGACGTGCAGCGCCGACAGTTCCGGTGACGGGTCGGCGCCCAAGGCGTCGGCGAGCGCGTCGGCGGTGCGCCGGTAGACGAGCAGCGCCTCGGTGTCCCGGCCGGCGGCGACGAGCGCGCGCATCAGCGCCATGGCGAGCCGCTCGCGCACCGGATGGGCGGCCACCAGGTCGGTCAGCTCCGGGATCAGGTCGGGCCCGGTCTCCGCGTCGTACCGGTCCTCGGTTGCGGTCAGGCGCAGCCGTTCCAGCCGGGTGGCCGCCGCGTCGAGCGCCGGGCTGTCGGGCAGGCCGATGTCGCGCAGCGCGTCGCCGCGCCACAGCCCGAGCGCCTCGCGCAGCAGCCGTACCCGCTGCGGCCCGTCGCCGTCGCGGGCCCGCAGCAGCAGGCGTTCGAACCGTACGGCGTCGACGGCGTCGGGCTCGACGGCGAGCCGGTAGCCGTCGGGCAACCCGTCGACGACGCCCGCCGGCAGCGCCTTGCGCAGCCGGGAGACGAGGCGTTGCAGCGCGTTGGCGGCGTCGGCGGGCGGGTGTTCGCCCCAGATCCAGTCGACGAGCGTCGCCTTCGGGACCACCCGGCCGGGCTGGAGCGCGAGGGCGGCCAGCAGCCCGCGCAGCCGCGCGCCCGGCACGTCGGCCGGGACACCGGCGTCCGTGGTGACCTGGAACGGCCCGAGCAACCCGATCTGCACCCGGCCGATCCTGCCACGCCCTGCGATTCGATCCGGTCCGCCGGGCGCGGGGGTCAGGTGGCCAGGCGCAGGTGCCGGCGCTGCCGCACCGCGGCGGCCCTCACCTGGTACGGGGCATCCCCGGGCGGCGGATCCTGATAAGTTGCGCGCTCCGCACGGGTTCGACGGGGGAATGCGCATGTCCGACACGGGGGCCGGATCCGATCAGGGAGCGGCGGGGGACGCGGAACAGCGGGCCGAGACCGCCTGGATGCCGCCGGCCGGCGAGCCGTCGGCCGATCCCGGCCCGCCAACGCCGCCCACTGCGGCTCCAGGTTACGAGCCGCCCACGGCCGCTGTGGGTTATGGGCCGCCCACTGCGGGCCCGTCGTACGGACCGGCCACGCCGTACGGGCCGTACCCGCCGCCCGGTCCGCCGTCGACCGGCCGCAACCGTGGTCTGGTCATTGCCGTCGCGGCGCTGAGCGTGTTGCTGCTGGTGGCGTGCTCGGGCCTGGTCGGCGGCGCG
>NZ_JAGPXV010000614.1:0-3554 GCF_018070405.1 Micromonospora sp. D75 | reverse complement strand
GTGGGGTGGCTGGGCGCCGTCGCGGCGGCCACCGGGTTCGCCCTCGTCGCGTCGCTGACGGCCGGGCAGTCGCTGCGTACCGGGGCGTTCGCGGTCCTGGCCGTCGCGGCCGTGACGCTGCACGCGGCGCCGCTGCTGCGCGTGGTCCGGTCCGGCGGTCCGGGCGGCGTCGGGCGGGCCGGCACGTGGGCGCTGGAGGCGGCGGCGCAGGCGGTGGCGCTGCTCGCGCTGCTGCTCACCGGCGGCTCGTTGCGGCACGCGGCGGCGGTCTGCGTGCTGTGGGGCGTGGCCGTCGCGGTCCGGGTGCTGCGCCGGAGCGAGTCGCCGGGCGGGCGTCGCGTGCTGGCCGCGGTGGCCGCCGGCAGCGAACTGGTCGGTGGGTGGCTGGTGCTGGCCGCGCGCGGGGTGGTCGTGCTGGAGGCGTACACGCTGCCGGCGGCGGCGCTCGCCCTGGGCGCCGGGCTGCTGGCGCTGCGACGCCGGCCCGGGCTGACCAGCTGGCTGACGCTCGGTCCGGCGCTCGGCGCGGCGTTCCTGCCGAGCCTCGTGTCGGTGCTCGTCTCCGGTGAGCCGCAGCCGTGGCGGCGGCTCGCGCTCGGCGCGGCGGCGGTGGCGGTGGTGCTGGGCGGGGCGGCCCGGCGCTGGCAGGCGCCGGTGGTGCTGGGCTCGGCCACGCTGGTGCCGCTGGCGCTGCACGAGCTGGCCCGGGGCTGGGACCTGCTGCCCCGCTGGCTCTTCCTGGGCGTGGGCGGGCTGCTGCTGATCGGGCTGGCCGCCACCTACGAGCGGCGCCGGCGTGATCTGGTCCGGCTGCGCGAGGCCGTGGCCCGGCTCGGCTGACCCGAGCGGCGAGCCCTCTCACCGACTGTGGTGAGAGGGCTTCGCTGCGCCGGTGCGCCTCACCTGATCGGCGAGCCGCCGTCGACCGGGATGGTGTGGCCGTGGATGAACGACGCGTCGTCGCTGGCGAGGAAGCAGACCGCGCGGGCGATCTCGTGCGGTTCGCCGTACCGGCCGGCGGGCGCCTGCATGGTCAGGTCGTAGAACGGGAAGTCGCTGGTGATCTCCGCGCCCTCGAAGGCGGCGGTCTTGATCACGCCGGGGCCGATGCCCACAGCGCGGATGCCCTGGTGGCCGTAGTCGTAGGCGATCTGCTTGGTGAGCCCGATGACGCCGTGCTTGGCGGTGGTGTACTCCGCGCCGACCTCGCTGGCGACCAGGCCGGACGCCGACGACACGTTGATCACGACACCCTTGCCGCGCTCCAGCATGTGCGGCAACGTGGCCTTTGTGGCGAGGAAGACGCCCTTCAGGTCGACCTCCATGACGCGGTCCCACTGCTTGTTCTCGATCTCCAGCAGCGGCACGTACGCGCCGAACACGCCGGCGTTGTTCACCAGCACGTCGATGCGCCCGTACGCGTCGAGGGCGGCGCTCACCATGGCGCGTACCGAGTCCTCGTCGGTGACGTCGGCCGCCACCGCCACCGCGTCGCCGCCGGCTTCCTTGACGCGGGTGACAGTCGCCTCGGCGCGTTCCAGGGAGAGGTCGGAGACGACGACCTTCGCGCCTTCGGCGGCCAGCTCGACGCACATGGACATGCCGAGTCCGGAGCCGACCTGGTCGGGGCTGAAGCCGCCGCCCGTCACGAGCACCACCTTGTCTGTCAATCCACGCACCGTGATGTCTCCCGTCTGTCGATGACCGTGCGTCCGGCACGGCTGACCGTTCGGATGAACTGTACTCATCTTTACGTACAGATTAGCTGGTCAGAGGGGGTGCGCCCACCGATGCGTGGGCTTGCTGCGGTGTGACGAAGATCGTTTGCCCGGGTCCGGCCCGGCGGGGTAGGGACAGCACCACCTTCGAGCCGGGGGTCTGCGGGATTACCCACGGCGACGATCGTCGCCAGAATCGGTGACGGAGAGTCGCGTACGAGAGCGTGGCTCGCGCATCGGGGGGCGACATGACTTCTTCCACGTCGACGGAACCCGCGGCACGGCGGGGCAGCGACTACGCGCGGCTGTCCCGCCGCATCGCCGAGGCGGGACTGTTCGAGCGGCGGCCCGGCCGGTACGCGCTGCGGATCGCGCTCACGCTCGGCGCGTTCCTGGCCGGCTGGGCCGTGGTGGCGCTCGTCGGTGACTCGTGGTGGCAGGTGCCGCTGGCAGTGGTGATGGCGGTGGCCACCACGCAGGTGGCGTTCCTCGGCCACGACGCCGGGCACCGGCAGATGTTCCGGCGGCGCGGGCCCAGCGAGGCGGCCGGGCTGGTCGCCGGCAACCTCGCCGTCGGGCTCAGCTACGGCTGGTGGGTCGACAAGCACAACCGCCACCACGCCAACCCGAACCACACCGACGAGGACCCGGACGTCGGCGCGGGCGCGCTGGTGTGGACGTACGAGCAGGCGAGCGCCACGCGCGGCCTGGGCCGGTGGATGGCCCGCCACCAGGCGTGGCTGTTCTTCCCGCTGCTGCTGCTGGAAGGGCTGGCGCTGCACGTGGCGAGCGTGCGGGCGCTCGTCGACCGCGAACCGGACGGGCGGTGGCGGGTGCCGATGCGGCACCGCGCGGTGGAGGCGCTGCTGCTCGCCGCCCACGCCGCCGGCTACCTCGGTCTGCTGTTCGCGGTCATGTCCCCGGCCAAGGCGCTGGTGTTCGCGGCCGTGCACCAGGGGCTGTGGGGCCTCTACATGGGCTGCTCGTTCGCCCCGAACCACAAGGGCATGCCGATGCCCACCGACGAGGACGGCCTCGACTACCTGCGTAAGCAGGTGCTCACCTCGCGCAACGTACGCGGTGGCCGGCTCGTCGACCTGGCGCTGGGCGGGCTCAACTACCAGATCGAGCACCACCTGTTCCCGAACATGCCCCGCGCCAACCTGCGCCGGGCCCGGCCGCTGGTGATGGCGTACTGCGCGGAGCAGGGCGTCCCGTACGCGGAGACCGGGCTGATCGAGTCGTACCGGCAGGCGCTGGCGCACCTGCACGACGTGGGCCGCCCGCTGCGCGCGGGCTGACCCGGCCGGCTCCCGGTAGGGTCGTCGCTTGGTGGAGGGCGCGCCACGGTGGTGGCGCGCGGCACGGCGGGGCGTACCACCCCGGCCGCGTCACGGGACGACATCGTGCGGAGCTGCGGCATGAGATTCGAGATCAGCAAGGTGCTCGACGCCATCGAGGGACGGGTCTGCACCGATCCGTCGCTGGCCCGGGCCGTGGTCGACCTGGCCGAGGTCATCCGCTGGCAGAACCTGGACGGCGGTCGGCCGGCCAGCCTGCTGCGCCTCGGCATGGTCATCGACGCGCTGTCCCGGCAGATCGGTGAGGACAGCGTCCCGGTCTACGCCATCGTGCACCGGGCGCTGCTGTCCGACGCCGACCTGACCTCCAACGAGCGGATGGTGGTCCGCCGCTGGGCCGACGACGGCCTGGTGGAGGTGCTCGACCAGCCCGGTGACCGGATGCTGGAGGTGGCCGACCTGCTCGGCCTGCCGGTGCTCACCCGGGCCCGGCTGGACGGGCTGGTCGGCCGGTACCCGTGGCTCGGGCAGGCCG
>NZ_JAGPXV010000613.1:0-3556 GCF_018070405.1 Micromonospora sp. D75 | reverse complement strand
GAGTGGCGCGACGCCGCCGAGGCCGTGTTCGACGAACCGGTCCGCCGGGTGCAGGCGCGCGTCGTGCTGACCACCCGGGACGCCGCCTCGGAGGCCACCGTCACCGGGCTGACGCTCGCCGCCGACTCGGCCGCCACCACGGCGGTCCAGCCGGCCGCCCCGCTCACCTACCGGGTGTACGCGACCCGGATCGGCCTGGTCGGCGGCACCACCGCGAACGGGCACACCGTACGCGCCCGGGACCACTTCGCGGCGCTGCCCAGCCGGCGCGGACTGTCCCCGCGTGGCACCGGCGACTACACGGTCAAGGTCTGCACCACCAGCGGAAGCCGCTGCGAGTACGCCCCCGTCTGGGACGTCGGCCCGTGGAACACCCGCGACGACTGGTGGAACCCGTCGTCGATCCGGGAGAACTGGAAGGACCTGCCGCGCGGGCGGCCCGAGGCCCAGGCGGCGTACCAGAGCAACTACAACGGCGGGCTGGACCAGTTCGGACGCACCGTGCGCAACCCGGCCGGGCTGGACCTGGCCGACGGGACGTTCTGGGACGGGCTGCGGCTCACCGACAACGCGTGGGTGGACGTGACGCTGCTGTGGACAGGTGGCGGGGCGCGAGCGGTCGTCGGCTCCGGGCCGCTGAACCTGCGCGCCGGGGCGGGCACCTCGTACGCGAGCCGTGGCCTGGCCGCCACGTACGCCCAGGTGCCGGTGCAGTGCTACGTGACCGGGCAGAAGATCACCGGTACCTATCGCACCACGACGAGGTGGTACCGCCTGGTCGGCGGCACCTACGTCAGCCACGCGTACCTGTCCTCGATCTACGGCGGCACCGTCCCCCGCTGCTGACCCTGCCCTCTCGCCCCCTGACTCCCGTTGATCTTGCAGTTTCGGCCCTTTCGGTGGGGCATTTGTCCTCTGTGCCGAGGCGCCAACTGCAAGATCGCGGGGGTCAGGGGTGGGGGGTGGTGAGGGTGAGGAGGGCACCGGGGGTGGTGTGGAGGGTTTCTGCGGCTCGGCCGCTGTTCACCGCTATGGCGACCAGGCCGGCGGAGTCGACGTAGACCACCAGGGCGCCGGGCGGGGCGTCGCCGAACGTGCGGCCGTGGACCGCCTCCCGGCCGTTCACCAGCACCCGGGGTGGCAGGCCGTCGAGCAGCGTGCCCGGCGCGGCGAGCTGGACGTTGCCGAAGTGGTCGACGGTCAGCACCTCGGCGGTGAGGCTGCCCGGCTCGGCGCGGACCACCGGTTCCGGCAGCCGGACCAGCGTGCCCGGATCCACGGCCGGACCGGCCCCGGCCAGTGGCGCGCCCAGCGCCAGCCGCGCGGCCACCGGCGCGAACACGTCCCGCCCGTGGAACGTGCGGGAGACGGCCGGGCCGAGCCAGTCCGGGTTGGTCAGCTCCACCGCCGCGCTCACCCCGCCGAGCGCCTCGGCGGCCGGAAGCAGCAGCCCGTTGTCCGGCCCGACCAGCAGCCCGCCGGGCGCGGCCAGCGCGATGCCTCGGCGTGCGGTGCCGACACCCGGATCGACCACCGCCACGTGCACGCCCCACGGCAGGTACGGCACTGTCTGCGCGAGCACGGCCGCGCCCCGGCGTACGTCGGCCGGCGGCACCAGGTGCGTCACGTCGATCACCCGGACAGCCGGGGCGAGCCGGGCCAGCACCCCGTGGCACGCCGCCACGAACCCGTCGGCCAGCCCGTAGTCGGTGGTCAGCGAGACACAGCTCGGAACGTCGTCCGGCGTGGCGCGGCCCTGGCCCGCGGAGACCGGGCCGCTCATCGCCGCTCCGCCACGGTCAGGCGCCGGGCCAGGCGCAACTCGTCGTGCAGCGGGATGCCGTCCGCCCCGACCTCCGGGATCGTCGGCTTGACCGCGCGGGCCCGGTCGACAGCGCCCGCGTCCACAGCGACGATCCGCAGCCCCCGGCGCTGGTAGAAGCGCAGCGCGCCCAGGTTGTCGTTCGTCGTGACCAGCCAGATCCGGTCCGCCCCGGCGGCGGTGGCCGTCTCCTGCGCGGCGGCCAGCAGGGCGGTGCCCGCGCCGTTGCCCGGTGCCGCCGCGGCCAGGCTGACCACCTCCAGCCCGTCGGCGTCGACCCGGTACGCCAGCGCCCCGGCGAACCCGCCGGTCTCGTCCACCGCCACCAGCGTGGGCAGGTCACTCAGGTCGTAGCGGGCGTCGTGGACCACCACGATCGGCCCGCCCCACTCCCGCTCGTGCAACGCCGCCAGCGCCGCGCGGTCCTCGTCGCGCGCCTGGCGTACCCGGATCGAGGCCATCGGCACACCCTAACCGGGGCGGCCGGGCGGTCAGCCGCGCAGCCGCAGGCCGCGCGGGGTGGCGCGGAAACCGGCGGCGGTGAGCGCGTCGCGCAGCGGGGACGCGTGCACGGCCTCGCCGTCGGCGCGTTCCACCGAGATCGCGCCGAGCGCGCCGGAGTGCACCGCGTCGGCGAGCGCCTTGCCGGCCGCGCCGAGCGTGTCGGTGTCGTCGGTGAACGACAGGATCGTCCGGCCGCCCCGCTCCACGTACAGCACCACGTCACCACCGACCAGGACGACCAGCGCGCCCGCCTTGCGCCCGGCCCGGTGCCCGGTGGCCGGTGCCGCGCCGTCCCCGGAGTCGACCACGCGCTCGGGCCAGGGCAGCGCCGCGCCGTACGGGTTCGCCGGGTCGGTGGCGGCGAGCACCACCGCCGGGCCGCCCCGGCCCTGGCTGTCGTCGGCGAGCGCCCGGATCCGGTCGACCGCGCCGGGCACCGCGAACTGTGCCGCGCCCAGCCCTTCCACGAAGTAGCCGCGCCGGGCCGCCCCGCGTTCCTCCAGCGCGGACAGCACCGGGTAGACCCCGGCGAAACCACCGGTGACCTGTTCGGCCACGACCGCGCCCCGGGTCACCACGCCGTGCCGTTCCAGCAGCAGGTCGGCGAGCGCGGCAGCGCGTCGGGTGGGATCGCTGTCGCGTTCGGGCAGCCGGGACCAGCGACCGGCCATTGTGGGCGGGCCGCCCCGGCTGGGCAGCGCCACCCGGCCGGGCCGGCGGTAGCGGGTGCGCGGCGCCGACGGCCGGGACCGGTGCGCCCCGCCCGCGCCGAGCGCGGCCCGCAACGGGGCGAGCGTGTCGTTGGTGAGGTGACCGGCCCACACCAGGTCCCACACCGCGCCCGACAGGGCGGCGTCGTCGGTGGCGCCGACCCGGTCGGAGAGCGAGCGGAAGAACAGCGCCTGCCCGTCGGCGAGCGCGTCGAGCACTGATTCGTGCAGCGGGGTCAGCGTCAGCGCCTCGTCCGGCGGGGGGAGCAGCAGCGGGGCGACGTCGGCGTACGCGAGCGTCACCCACCCGTCGCCGCCGGAGATCGCGCCCGCGCCGGCCCACACCACCTCACCACTGGCGCACAGCTCGTCGAGCTGGGCGGGAGAGTAGTCGGCGACCCGGGCGGGCAGCACCAGGCGTTCCAGCGCGGACGCCGGCACGTTCACGCCCTGCAACTGTTCGAGGGCGGCGGCGACCGCCTCGACGCCCCGGGCCGACGAGCCGACCTGCTGCCAGCGG
>NZ_JAGPXV010000612.1:0-3572 GCF_018070405.1 Micromonospora sp. D75 | reverse complement strand
GGGTGGTGGCCGGGCGGCCGTCGAGCAGACCGGCGGCGGCCAGCACGAACGCGCCGGTGCAGATGGACATGACGCGCGCTCCCCGGGTGTACGCGGCGCGCAGCGCGTCGGCCACCTCGGCGGCCACCGTGCCGTCGAGCAGTGGCGCGCCGGCGTGGATGCCGGGGACGATCACGGTGTCGGCGGTGTCGAGGAGTTCCAGGCCGTGGTCGGGGAGCACCTGGAAGCCGGCGCTGCTGCGTACCGGCTGCCCGCCGGGGGTGCACGTGGCGACGAGGTACAGGGGGACGCCGCCGTCGGTGCGGGCGGCGCCGAAGACCTGGGCGGGGGTGCCGAGGTCGAGTGCCACCACGCCGTCGAGGGCGAGGACTGCGACCCGGTGCGGTACGGACATGGCCCGATTATTGCGCACGATGGCTTTCCGGCCACTCGTCGGCGAGGCCACCCCGGTCCGAGACTCGGCTGGTGAACCGATCCCGCCTGCACCCGGCCTGGCTCGTCGCCGCCGTCGCCTTCGTCGCGCTCGTCGGCGCGGCCGGTTTCCGGGCCACCCCCGGCGTGCTGCTGCACCCGCTGCACGCCGAGTTCGGCTGGCCGCTGGCGACCATCTCCGCCGCCGTCTCGGTCAACCTGCTGCTGTACGGGCTCACCGCGCCGTTCGCCGCCGCGCTGATGGACCGGTTCGGCATCCGCCGGGTGGTGGCCGGCGCGCAGGAGCTGGTGGCCGCCGGAAGTGGCCTGACCGTGGCGATGACCGAGAGCTGGCAGCTCATCCTGTGCTGGGGCGTCCTCGTCGGGCTGGGCACCGGCTCGATGGCCCTGGCGTTCGTGGCGACGGTGACCGGGCGCTGGTTCGTCAAGCGCCGGGGCCTGGTGACGGGTGTGCTCACCGCGGGTGGGGCGGCCGGGCAGCTGGTCTTCCTCCCGCTGTTGGCGGTGCTGGTGCGCGACCACGGCTGGCGCACGGCGGCACTCGTCGTGGCCGGGGCCGCGCTGGCGGTCGTACCCCTTGTGGTGTGGTTGTTGCGCGAGCACCCGGCGGATCTGGGGCGGCCCGCCTACGGCGCGACGGAGGTCGTGCCGCCGGCCCGGCCGGAGGGCGGCGCGGCGGCCCGGGCGGTCGGCGCGCTCGCCGCCGCCGCGCGGACGCGGCCGTTCTGGCTGCTCGCCGGCGGTTTCGCGATCTGCGGCGCGACCACGAACGGCCTGGTGGGTACGCACTTCGTGCCGGCCGCGCACGACCACGGCATGCCGGAGACCACAGCGGCCGGGCTGCTCGCCCTGGTCGGGCTCTTCGACATCGCCGGTTCGATCGCCTCCGGCTGGCTCACCGACCGGGTCGATGCGCGGCTGCTGCTCGGCGCCTACTACGCGTTGCGCGGGGCGTCGCTGCTGGTGCTGCCGAGCCTGTTCGCCGGGTCGGCCCGGCCAAGCATGCTGGTCTTCATCGTCTTCTACGGGCTGGACTGGGTGGCCACGGTGCCGCCCACTGTGGCGCTGTGCCGGGAGTGGTTCGGCGCGTCCGGGGCGGTGGTGTTCGGCTGGGTGTTCGCCGCGCACCAGTTCGGGGCCGCGCTCGCGGCCACCGGCGCGGGCCTGGTCCGGGATCGGCTCGGCGACTACGCGATGGCCTGGTACGTGGCGGGCGCGCTGTCGGTCGGCGCGGCCGGGCTGTCGCTGCTGCTGCGCCGCCGTCCCGCCGACGAACCGGCGTTCGCGCTCCCGGTGGTCGCGGGCCGGCGGGCCTGGAGCTACCGGGGTTGACGCCCGCGCTGCCGGTCAGCCGACCGCCCACTGCTGCTCCGGAGCGCCGCTGCACGGCGCCTGCTCCAGCTCACGGCCGGGCTCGGTGCCCGCGTCGTCGACCTGCGCGCACTTGCCGCTGTGCACGGCGACCAGCAGCGCCACGCCGTCGCCGGCCTGCTGGAACCGCCACTGCTGGTTGGCCTGCCCGTTGCAGGACCACTGCTGCACGTCCGTGCCGTCGTCGGTCTTCGCCTCGTTGACGTCCAGGCACTTGCTGCTCGCGGCGTTGACCAGCAGGTAGGTGTCGTTCGTGACCGGCGTGACCACCCACTGCTGCTCGGGCCCGCCGGTGCAGTCGGCGAGCGCGGCCTGCGCGCCCTCGGCCTCGTCGCCGGTCACGCCGAGGCAGCGCCCGGACGGCACGCCCCGGAGCACCTTCGGCGTGGCCACCGGCGCGGCCGGGGTGGTCGGCGCCGCGCTCGGCGAGGGCGAAGACGACGGCGTGGGCTCCGCCGACGGTTCCGCGCTCGGCTCGCTCGCCGTCGCGGTCGGTACTGCCGCCGCCGGCACCACCGGCCGCTCGTCGCCACCGCCGAGCACGCCGGTGGCGAAGAAGGCCCCGAGGAGTACGCCGGTCACGCCGACGCCCAGCGCGATCCGCATCAGCGGGTCCTGCGGCAGCCGGAGACCACGGGCGCCACGGGCGCGGCGGGCCCCGTAGACGGTGCCGGACGGGTCGGAGTGCGGGTCGGCCATGGGAGCATGGTGACCCACCGGGGCCGCCGGGTGCCAGTCACCCCGGCGGCACGGTGACTCAGTCGACGACCCGGACGTCCTTCCAGAACGCCACCCGGTCGCGGACCATCTCCGCCTCCGGCTTCGGGTCGCTGTAGTACCAGACGGCGTCCGGGCTGGTCACGCCGCCGTGTTCGAGCGTGTAGTAGGAGGCGGTGCCCTTCCACGGGCAGACCGTGTGGGTGTCGGAGGGGCGGATCAGGTCCTCGCGCAGGGCCGTACGGGGGAAGTAGTGGTTGCCCTCGACCAGCACCGTGTCGTCGCTCTCGGCGACGACGAGGTCGTTCCAGACGGCTTTCGGCATGTCCTCCACGCTATGCCGCCGGCCCTCCACCGGCCACCGCTCAGCGCGTCGGCTCCTCGTCTGTCACGTCGGCCACAGTCGCGCCGAGCGTGGCCAGCGCTGAGTCCGCGTCGACGGCGACGGCGAGGCCGTGCTCGCCCGCGCCGAGCGTGATCTCCCGGCCGCGCAGCCGCTCGTCGGCGACCACCGGCCAGGTGGTGGTGGAGCCGAACGGCGTGATGGTGCCGCGCGCGTACCCGGTGGCGGCCTTCGCCGCCTCGGCGTCCGGCATCGACAGCCGGCTGACACCGAGCAGGGCGCGCAGCTTCGGCCAGGAGATCACCCGGCCGCCGGGGGTCAGCACGAACAGCAGGTCGCCCTCGCCGCGGCGGACCACGATCGTCTTGACCACGTCCGGCACCTCGACGCCGCGCGCCGCGGCCGCCTCGGCGAGGCTCGCCACCGGGCCGTGCCGGATGACCCGGTACGGCAGGCCGGTGTAGTCGAGAGCGGTCAGCGCGGGATTCGCCATGGCGGTCACGGTAACGCGCGCGCCGACCGTGAGTCGGCGAGGCCATCGTGGACGTCCCCCGAATTGTCGTACCCGCGCGTAAGGTGATCTCATGCACGCTGTCCGTGATCATGAACGGGCGGTGGACACGCTGCGGCGCTCCTACGCCGCGGTGCCCGCCGGGGAACCCGTACGGCTGGCCAAGCAGACCTCGAACCTCGTCCGGCCACGTTCCGC
>NZ_JAGPXV010000611.1:0-3578 GCF_018070405.1 Micromonospora sp. D75 | reverse complement strand
CGACGCGGCGGCGCAGACCGCGCAGGCGATCCGGATCGGCCTGGACGCGCTGGCCGAGGTGGGCGCCGGTCCGGGCGACGTGGTGCGGACCCGGATGTACGTGACGGATCAGATCTTCGCCGACGAGGTGGGCCGGGCGCACAACGCGGTGTTCGGCCCGGTACGCCCGGTGGCGACGATGGTGGTGGTGGCCGGGCTGATCGACCCGGACCTGCTGGTCGAGGTCGAGCTGGAGGCGTACCTCCCCGCCTGAGGCGTTCCGGGGTGCCTCGCGCGCCCCGGACCACACGCCGATCGGTTGTGCACAACCTAATTGTGCGTTACGGTTTCGCGGTGACCGATGATCTGGTGCTGCGCCGGCAGGTGTGCTTCGCCCTCTACGCGGCGTCGCGCGCCATGACCGACGTCTACCGGCCCATCCTCGACGAGCACGGCCTGACCTACCCGCAGTACCTGGTGCTGCTGGTGCTCTGGGAGCGTGACGACGACGCCCCCACGGTCTCCGAGCTCGGCGCCGCGCTCCGGCTCGACTCCGGCACGCTCTCCCCGCTGCTCAAGCGGCTGGAGGCGGCCGGCCTGGTGGTGCGTACCCGCTCGGCTGCCGACGAGCGCCGGGTCGAGGTGGGCCTCACCGGCCAGGGCCGGGCCCTGCGGGAGCGGATGTGTGACGTGCCGCGGCAGGTGGCCACCGCCACCGGGCTCACCGAGGCCGAACTGGTCTTCCTCCACGGCATCCTCACCCGGGTCACCGAGACGATCCACCGACAGAAGGAGCAGTGACATGCAGGTGCTCTACACCGCCTCCGCCCGCGCCACCGGCGACGGCCGCGACGGTCACGTCCGCACCTCCGACGGCACGGTCGAGCTGGACCTCGCCGTACCGAAGGAGATGGGTGGCGCCGGCGGCGCGGCCAACCCGGAGCAGCTCTTCGCGGCCGGCTACGCGGCCTGCTTCCACTCCGCGCTGCGCGTGGTCGCCCGCAAGGCCAAGGCGGACGTCTCCGGCTCGGTGGTCGAGGCCGAGGTGGGCATCGGCCCGAACGGCAGCGGCGGCTTCGGCCTCGCCGTGACGCTCGTGGTGGACCTGCCCGCGGTCGAGCGCGCGGCCGCCGAGCAGCTGGTCGACGCGGCCCACCAGGTCTGCCCCTACTCCAACGCGACCCGGGGCAACGTCGAGGTCACCCGCACGGTCCGCGAGGCCCGATGAGCGGGATGAACCGGGAGATCCATCTGGCGTCCCGGCCGCAGGGCTGGCCGACCGCGGAGAACTTCCGGCTGGTCACCACCGAGGTGCCGACGCCGGGCCCGGGACAGGTGGTGGTCCGCAACCGGTTCATGTCCGTCGACCCGTACATGCGCGGGCGGATGAACGACGTCAAGTCGTACGTGCCGCCGTTCGCGCTCGACGCCCCGCTCGACGGGGGCGCGATCGGTGAGGTGGTGGCCGGCGAGGCCGGCGGCGTCAAGCCCGGCGACACGGTGCTGCACGGGCTGGGCTGGCGCGAGTACGCGCTGGTGGACGCCAAGGGCGCGCGCAAGATCGACCCGGACCTGGCACCGGTGACCGCCCATCTGGGCGTGCTCGGCATGACCGGGCTGACCGCGTACGCCGGGCTGCTCGACGTGGCCGCCATGAAGCCGGGGGAGACCGTCTTCGTCTCCGGCGCGGCCGGCGCGGTGGGCAGCATGGTCGGCCAGATCGCGAAGCTGCGCGGCGCCGGCCGGGTGATCGGCAGCGCCGGCTCCGCGGCGAAGGTGGAACGGCTCACCGCGCTCGGCTTCGACGCCGCGTTCGACTACCACGACGGCCCGGTGTCCAAGCAGCTCAGGGCGGCCGCGCCGGACGGCGTCGACGTGTACTTCGACAACGTCGGCGGCGACCACCTGGAGGCCGCGATCGGGGCGATGAACGTGCACGGCCGGGCCGCCATCTGCGGCATGATCGCCCAGTACAACGCCACCGAGCCGCCCGCCGCGCCGCGCAACCTGGCGCTGGTGATCGGCAAACGCCTGACGCTGCGCGGCTTCCTCGTCAGTGACCACGGTCACCTGCGGGAGCAGTTCGTGCAGGAGGTGGCGGGCTGGCTGCGCGAGGGCCGGCTGTCGTACGACGAGACGATCGTCGACGGCATCGAGCAGGCCCCGGAGGCGTTCCTCGGCCTGCTGCGCGGCGAGAACCTCGGCAAGATGCTGGTCCGTCTCTGACCGGCGTGAACCCGTACCACCACGGGCGGTGGTGACCGGCCTCACCGGCGGGTCACCACCGCCCGCGCGTTGGCTAGGCTCGGGGCATGACGGTGGCGGTACGGGTCATCCCGTGTCTGGACGTGGACGCCGGGCGCGTGGTCAAGGGGGTCAACTTCCTCGACCTGCGCGACGCGGGCGACCCGGTGGAGCTGGCGGCGGCGTACGACCGGGCCGGCGCGGACGAGCTGACCTTCCTCGACGTCACCGCCTCGTCCAGTGACCGCGGCACCATGCTCGACGTGGTGCGGCGCACCGCCGAGTCGGTCTTCATCCCGCTCACCGTGGGCGGCGGCGTCCGTCAGGTCGCCGACGTCGACACGCTGCTGCGGGCCGGGGCGGACAAGGTGGGCGTGAACACCGCCGCCATCGCCCGCCCGGAGCTGATCGCCGAGATCGCCGACCGGTTCGGCAGTCAGGTGCTCGTGCTCTCACTGGACGTGCGCCGCGCGCCCGACGGCACGACGCCGAGCGGTTTCGAGGTGACCACGCACGGCGGGCGGCGGGGCACCGGGCTGGACGCGGTCGAGTGGGCGGCGCGCGGCGCCGAGCTGGGCGCGGGGGAGATCCTGCTCAACTCGATGGACGCCGACGGCACCAAGGCCGGGTTCGACCTGCCGCTGATCCAGGCGGTCCGGGAGGTGGTCGACGTGCCGGTGATCGCCAGCGGCGGCGCGGGCGAGGTGGCGCACTTCCCGCCGGCCGTCGGCGCGGGGGCGGACGCGGTGCTCGCGGCGAGCGTCTTCCACTTCGGTGAGCTGACCGTCGGCGAGGTCAAGGACGCGCTGCGCGGCGCCGGGCACCCGGTGCGCTGAGGCGCGCTCACTGCCGGCCGGAGTGCCCCTCGGGGGAGCGGCGCGGCATCGGGATCGAGCGGACCACGTACTCCTGCACGGCGGCGGCGTGGTCGTCCTCGTCGAGCTGCCACTCGGACTCACCGGGCGGGTGCCGGCGGGTCAGCACGCCCTGCACCGTGTCCACAGTGGTGCCGAGCCCGGCGCTGGGGCGGGTGCGCCAGAGCCGCTCACCGTCCGGTGTGACCCGGAACCAGCCGTCGGCGACGCTGACCAGGCCCGCGCCGACGAGCCGCCGGACCGCGCCCTCCACCTCGTGCCGCTCGGGGATGGCCTGGTTTAGGTGGTCGGCGGTGGAGAGGACGTCGGCCAGTCGTACGCCTTCGGGGCGGCGTGTCGACGCGGACCGCCGGTGCCGGCCGGCGCCACTGGCGATGACAAGCGCGACGAAGATCCAGGCGTCGCTCCAACGCCATCCGTTCTCCCCCATGCAGGAATGATGCCCGGCCGCGACGGCGGAGGAAACACCTGGTTTTACTG
>NZ_JAGPXV010000610.1:0-3582 GCF_018070405.1 Micromonospora sp. D75 | reverse complement strand
ACCCGGTCCGCCGGCGGTACACCGTCGCGGGCCAGCTCGGCCGCGCGTTCGGCGTACTCGACCGCGAGAGCCGGCTCCCCCGACCGCAGTGACCGGCGGGCGGCCCGGCCCAGCGCGGCCACGCCCAGCGGGGTGACCGCCCGGGCCGGCGCGTCCGGGCGCAGCTTGACCGCGTCGGCGAGCGCTGTGGCCCGCTCGACGTGCTCGGCGACGAAGTCGTCCCGGGCGGCCTCGGTGAAGGCGCCCGCCGGGGCGCCGCCCGTCCCGTCCACGCTCTCCGGCGCGGCCCAGCGGGCCAGCGCCGCGTGCCGTTCGGCCAGCTCGGCCTTGCTCACCCCGGCGTACGCGGCCTCCCGCATGAGCGGGGTGGCGAAGGCGAACCCGGTGCGGGTGCGGTGCAGCATGCGGCGTTGCAGCAGCTCCTCCACGGCCCGGTCCAGCTCGACGGCGGCCACCGCGGCGGGCCGGCCGTCCTGCCCGAGCCGCTGCTCGCGCAGCGCCTCCAGCGCACCGGCGGGCACTGTGTCGCCCACCACCGCGGCGTCGCGCAGCGCCGAGCGGGCATCCGGCGGCAGCGCGTCGATACGCGCCGCGAGCACCGCGGCCAGGTCCCGGGAGAGCAGCCGGCTGCCGAGCGAGCCGGGCGCGAGACGCCAGCCGACGTCCGCGCCGCGGCCCGGCCCGGCGGTCAGCGCGCCGCGCTCCATCAGCAGCGTCACGAGTTCGGCCAGGTAGAACGGGTTGCCCTGGGCGGTGGCGAGCAGCCGGTCCGTGTCGGCCTGGGGCATGCGGCCACCGGCGAGGTAGCTGGTGAGCAGCCGGGAGGCGTCCGCGCCGCGCAGCGGCGGCAGCGCGTGCACCTCGGCGTCCGCGACCCGGGTCAGCGCGCCGGCGGTCCGTACCAGCTCGGGACGGCCGAGCAGCAGCACGAGCACCGGCCCGCTGAGCCGGTTGAGGGTCAGCGCCAACGCCTTGAGCGTCTCGGCCGTGGCGTCGTGCAGGTCGTCCACCACGATCACCAGCGGCGCCTCCACGGCGAGCGCGGTGAGCAGGTCCGCGACAGCGGTCGGCACGGCTTCGTCGTCCGGTGGCGGCCCGGCCGCGTTCCACTCACCGTTCTCCGTGGCGGGCGGCAGTTCGGCGTACCCGAGCAGGGCCAGGAGCTGGTCCACGGCGATCGGTGGCGGGTCGCCGGGGAGCCGGGACAGGCGCTGGCCGAGGCGGCGCAGCCGCTCCTCGACGGCCGGGCGGGTGACGGCGGTGGCCGCGTCGCCGGGCAGGCCGACGGCGGCGCGGACCAGGTCGGCCAGCGGGGCCAGGCGGCGGCGCTCGCCGAACGCGGCGCACCGCACCGACAGCACCCGGGCGCCGGTGTGCGCGGCGTACCGGCCGGCGCCGACGTCGTATCCGGCGGCGAGGCGTTCCACCTCGGCCGCGAACCGGGACTTGCCGATGCCCGCCTCGGCGGTCATCAGCAGCACCCGGGGCTCGCCCCGGTCGATCACCTCGGCGAGCCGGCCGGCGACCCGGCCGATTTCGGTCTCCCGGCCCACGAACGGCGCCTCGTCGCCGAGACCGGACCGGGTGCCGGGCGCGTCCAGCAGGCCCAGCAGCTCGTACGCCTCGACCGGCTCCCGCTTGCCCTTGAGCCGCAGCGGGCGCAGCGCCCGCCAGGAGGCGACGTGCCGGGTGGCGGCGGAGGTGCGCGCCCCGGCGTAGACCGCGCCGACCGCGGCGGCGTCGGCGAGCCGCGCGGCGGTGTTCACCGTGTCGCCGATGACCGTGTACTCGATCGCCGCCTGGATGCCCGCGATCACGTCCCCGGTGTTGAGGCCGACGCGCAGGCCCAGCGGCGCGCCGCCGCCCCGCTCGTCGTCGAGCACCCGCCGCACCGCGCGCTGCATGGACAGCGCCGCGCGGACCGCCCGCTCGGCGTCGTCCTCGTGGGCGACCGGCGCGCCGAAGACCGCCATGATCCCGTCGCCGGTGAGCTTGTCGACGTGGCCGCCGAACGTCTTGACCGCGCCCGCGAGGGCGGCGAGCACCCGGTCGGTGACCGCGCCGACCCGTTCCGGGTCCAGGTCCTCCGACCAGGAGGTGAAGTCGGACAGGTCACCGAAGAGCACTGTCACCACGCGGCGTTCGGCGGCGGGCAGCGTGGCGGCGGCCGGCAGCGCCGCGCCGCAGTTGTGACAGAACCGCGCCCCGGGTACCGCTACCGTCCCGCACACCGGGCAGGTCACGGCTGCTCCACTCCGAGGTGTTCGAGCTGGGCGCGGACGGACCACTCGGCGGCCCACCACAGCGACCTGTCGACGTCGGCGTAGACCACGGCGACCACCTCGGGCGCGGTGGTGGCGCCCGCGGCCACGGCGGCGCGCACCTGGTCCAGCCGGGCCCGCCGGTGGGCCAGGTAGAAGTCGGCCGCCGCGCCGCAGTCGGCGAGCGCCGGGCCGTGGCCCGGGAGCACCGGGACCTCCCGGTACGTGGAGAGCAGTTCCAGGCTCGACAAATAGTCGCCGAGGTGCCCGTCGGGGTGGGCCACCACGGTGGTGCCCCGCCCGAGGATCGTGTCGCCGGTCAGCACCACCCGATCGCCGTCGTGCTCGGCGAGGAGGCAGACCGAGTCGGCGGTGTGCCCGGGGGTGGGCAGCAGCCGCAGGTCGAGCCCCAGGTCGAGGCGCGTGTCGGCGGTGAGCGGGTCACCGCCGGCGGTGTGGGCCGGGTCGGCGGCGAGCACGGGTACGCCGTCGAGCAGCTCACGCAGCCGGGGCGCGCCCTCGGTGTGGTCGGGGTGCCCGTGCGTGATCAGCACCGCGCCGATCGGCCCCTGGGCCGCGATCGCGGCGAGGTGCCCCTCGTCGGCGGGGCCCGGGTCGACCACCAGGGCCGGCGCGTCCGGCCCGGCCCGCAGCACCCACGTGTTGGTCCCGTCGAGCGTCATCGGCCCCGGATTGGGCGCGCGCAACAGCGTCACCCACCCCGGCAGCCCATCTGCAAGCGCCCCAGCGGCCCCGGTCACACGCCCACCCATGGCAGCGATCGTACGACTCCCCCGGCCACTCCCCGCGATCTTGCAGTTCCCGCCGCTGGTTTGTCCCCGTCTGGGGCTTCTGCCAGGGCGGTAACCGCAAGATCGCGGGCTCGGCGGGGCGGGTCAGACGACCTCGACGATGACCTCTACCTCTACCGGGGCGTCCAGGGGGAGTTCGGCCACGCCCACCGCGCTGCGGGCGTGGCGGCCGGCCTCGCCGAACACGGCGCCGAACAGATCCGAGGCACCGTTGATCACACCGGGCTGGCCGGTGAAACCGGGCGCGCTGGCCACGAAGCCGGTCAGCTTCACGACCTTCACCACGTTCTCCAGCCCGACCAGCGCGTCGATCGCGGCCAGCGCGTTCAGCGCGCACCGCTGCGCCAGGTCCTTCGCCTGCTCGGCGGAGACGCCGTTGCCGACCTTGCCGGTGGCGAGCAGCTTACCCTCGGCCATCGGCAGCTGGCCGGAGACGTAGACGTGCTGCCCGGACTGGACGGCCGGCACGTAGCTGGCCACCGGCGGCACCACCTCGGGCAGCGCGAGGC
>NZ_JAGPXV010000061.1:0-16222 GCF_018070405.1 Micromonospora sp. D75 | reverse complement strand
GGGTGAGGAGGTGTCCCAGGTGGACGTCGACGCCGGACACGGCGCCGCCCTGGGTGGCGCGCTTCCAGCCCAGGGCGAACTGCCACTCACCCGCCGCCTGCGTTCCCTGCTCACCTGGCCGACCTCCGACGGCGACCCGGTCACCGCGCTGGTCCGGGCCCATCGCGGCATCCACGCGAGCGCCGACGCCTCGGTGTTGCGCCGCGCCTACACGATCGCCGAGAACATGCACCGCGGCCAGTTCCGCAAGAGCGGCGAGCCGTACATCACCCATCCGCTGGCGGTGGCGCAGATCTGCGCCGACCTCGGCATGGACACCATCACGCTGGTCGCCGCGCTGCTGCACGACACGGTGGAGGACACCCGCTACACGCTCCAGGCGCTCCAGGAGGACTTCGGCCGCGAGGTCGCCCACCTGGTCGACGGCGTGACGAAGTTCGACAAGGCGTTCTACGGCAAGGCCGCCGAGGCGGAGACCGTCCGTAAGATGATCGTGGCGGCCGGCAAGGACGTCCGGGTGCTGGTGATCAAGCTGGCCGACCGGCTGCACAACATGCGTACGCTCGGCGTCCGCTCGGCCGCGTCCCGGGAGCGGATCGCCCGCAAGACCCAGGAGGTGCTGGTCCCGCTCTGCGACCGGCTCGGCATCCAGACGCTCAAACGCGAGCTGGACGACGTGGTCCTGCTGCACCTGCGGCCGGAGGAGCACGCCCGGCTCGCCCGCTTCGTGCACGACCGGCCCGGCTGGGACGCCTACCTCGCCGACGTGGTGGCCCGCACCCGGGTGGCGCTGCGCCGCAACCGGGTCGACGCCGACGTCTCCCCCCGCCCCCGCCACCTCTACTCGATCTGGAAGGACACCGTCGCCGGCGGTCACACGGCCCCGTACGACCTGCCGCGTATCGCGATCGTGGTGGACGGTCCGGCGACCGACTGTTACGCCGCGCTGGGCGCCGTGCACGGGCTCTGGCGGCCGGTGCCGGGCCGCTTCAAGGACTTCATCGCCTCCCCGAAGAACAACCTCTACCGCTCCCTGCACACGAGCGTCTGCGGCCCGCAGGACCGCACCGTCGAGGTGCTGATCCGCACCACCGAGATGCACCGCTCCGCGGAGTACGGCGTAGCCGCCCACTACCGCTTCCCCCGCGCCGCGGGCCGGGCCGTCGACCGGGCGGACGAGCTGGCCTGGCTGCGCCGGGTGCTCGACTGGGAGCAGGAGACCGTCGACCCGACCCAGTTCATGGAGTCGCTGCGCTGCGACCTGTCGGAGGCGCAGATCCAGGTCGTCGCCGACGGGCGGCAGGTGGTGCTGCCGGCCGGGGCCACGCCGGTCGACCTCGCGTACGAGCTGGGCACCGAGCGCGGCGACCACTGCCTGGCGGCCCGGATCAACGGCCGGCTCGCCCCGCTCTCCTCCGAACTGGAGGAGGGCGACGTGGTGGAGATCTACACCGAGCGCGACGCGGAGAGCGGCTTCGAGGCCGACGTGGCCCCGCGCGGCCCGCGCCGGGAGTGGCTGGGCTTCGTCAAGTCGCCGCACGCCCAGATGCAGATCAACCGCTGGTTCGCCGAGCACACCGAGCCGGGCATCTCGATCGCCGACAAGGTACGCCTCGGCCGGGCCTCCATCGGGCTGGCGCTGCGCAAGCACAACCGGGGTCTGGCCAGCGACCTGCCGCTGCTGCGGCTGTCCGAGGAACTGGGCTACCCCGACCTGGAGACGATGCTGGTGGCGGTCTTCGACCGCACCGTCGAGCCGGACACCGTGGTCCAGCAGTTGATCGATCTGGTCGACCACAGGCAGTAGACGAAGCCGGTCCGCGCCGGGACCACTAGCCTGGACGGCATGATCCCCCGCGCGCGTGCCACCGGACGGGCCCTCGGCTACCAGATCTTCTACCGGCTTCCGGTCCCGCTGCGGCGGCGGCTGGTGCGGCTGGCCGTGCCGAAGTACGTCGTCGGCGCGGTCACGCTGGTCAAGGACGCGGAGGCCACCGGCGCGGGCCGGATCCTGCTGCTGCGCCAGCCGCCCGGCTACAGCTGGACGCTGCCCGCCGGGCTGCTGCAACGCGGCGAGGCCCCGGTGGTCGGCGCCGCCCGGGAGCTGTACGAGGAATCAGGTGTCCGCCTGTCCCCCGACGCGCTGCGCCCGGCGGTGCCGAACGCGGTGGTGCACGCCAAGGGCTGGGTGGACGTGGTCTTCGAGGCGGAGGTGCCGGCGTCGACCACGGAGCTGAAGGTGGACGGGGCCGAGGTCTTCGAGGCCGCCTTCCATCCGCTGGACGACCTGCCCCGGCTCAGCCGCGCCACCGCGAACCTGCTGGGCTTCTACGGCATCGGCCCGCGCGCCGGCGAGCGCCCACCGGCCGCGTGAGCACCCCGTACGCGGGCGCTCCGGCGCCGGGGGGCGAGGTGTGCGCGGTGGTGCTGGCCGCCGGTGAGGGCACCCGGCTGCGCCCGCTCACCGAGCGGGTGCCGAAGGCGCTCTGCCCGGTCGGCAACGTCCCGCTGCTGGACCGGGCGCTGGCCCGGCTGGCCGGGCTCGGCCTGGCCGGTCCGGAACGGGTCGCGGTGAACGCCTGCTACCTGGGTGACCAGGTGGTCGCGCGGGTCGGCGGCCGGGCCCACCTGTCGGTCGAGCCGGACGCCCCGCTGGGCACCGCCGGAGGCGTCGGCCGGCTGCGGGACTGGATCGCCGGCCGGGGCGTGCTGGTGGGCAACGCCGACGCGTACCTGGCCGATCCGGCGGCCCCGCCCGGGCCGGACATCGCCGCGCTGCTGGACGGCTGGGACGGGCACGGCGTACGCCTGCTCGGCCGGCCCGCCGACGACCCGGACGCCCCCGGGACGTTCGACGGTCACGAGTTCGTGGGTTTCTCGCTGCTGCCCTGGCGGCTGGTCCGCGACCTGCCGGCCACGTTCGGCGACCTGGTCCGGGCGGTGTGGCGGCCCGCGGAGGCGGCCGGCGCGCTCACCGTGGTGCCCTACCGGGGCACGTTCTACGACACCGGCACCCCGGCCGACTACCTGGACGCCAACCTGCACGCCGCCGGCCCGGACGGGCTGGTGGACCCGGCGGCGACGGTGACCGGCCGGGTCACCGGCTCGGTGGTGGGCGCGGGCGCGCGGGTGGACGGCGACGTGGACCGGTCCGTGGTGTGGCCGGGCGCGACCGTCGCGGCCGGGGAGAGCCTCCACCGGGTGATCCGGGCCGGGGACGACCTGACCGTCCCGGCGGCGCGGTGAGGGCCGCGGGATCTAGCATGGGCCTCGTCGCCGACGAACGGAGAACCGTCCCGTGATCACCGCGATCGTGCTGATCGACTGCGCCACCGACTCCATCCCCGAGGTGGCCGAGACCCTGGCCAACCTGCCCGGCGTCAGCGAGGTCTACTCGGTGGCCGGGCACGTCGACCTGATCGCCATGGTCCGCGTCCGGGAGTTCGAGCAGATCGCGCAGGTCATCGCCGGCAGCATCTCGAAGGTGCCGGGCGTGCTGAACACCGAGTCGCACATCGCGTTCCGCGCGTACTCCCAGCACGACCTGGAGGAGGCGTTCGCGATCGGGCTCGCGAGCGCCGACTGACACGAGCCGGTGGCCGGCCCGCCCCGTGGGCGGACCGGCCACCGTCGACCGTGCGGTACGTCAGCTCTGGCTGGGCACCGGGGTGGTGCCGCCCGGGCTGGGCGTGCCGCTGGCACTGGTCTGCGGAACCGGGACACCCAGCGTCTGGGCCAGGGCCACCAGCGCGTCGTAGTGCGCCTGCAGGACCGGCAGCGCGTCCTGCGCGATCTGCACCACCGACTGCTCCGAGCCCTGCGAGATCTCGGTCTGGGTGGCCTGGATGGCCTGGACGTGGCCGGCGAGCTGCGCGGTCACCCAGGCCTTGTCGAACTCGGCCCCGTTGAGGTTGTTCAGCTTGTCGAGGACCTTCTGCTGGTCGGCGGTCGGGTCGGCCGGCAGCTGCACGTTGAGCTGCTGGGCGGTCGACTGCACCGTCTGGTCCAGCTGGGTGTGGTCCGTGACGAACATCTTGCCCAGGTCCTTGACCTGCTGGTTCTGACCCTTCTGCTGGGCCAGGTTACCGGCGGTGATCTCGAACAGGTTGACCTGGTGCACCGCCTGCAGGTACTGCGTGTCCTGCGTCGACGGCTGCGCCGCGGCCTGTGCCGCGGCGGCGGGCGCCAGCCCCACGACCACCAGCGCGGCCATCAGGCCCAGGCGTTTGATTCCCAGCATCTTTCCTCCCCCATGAGACGTCGGACCGCACGGATACCCGGCTGACCGGGGTTATTCCTGCGATTCCACCCGTCCGTGTCGGGGGGCGGCGGGGACCGGTGCACCGCACGTCGGGCACCGGGCGGGCACAACCGGACGACAGGTACGTAAAGCGGCAGTGGCGCCCGCCGGATGATCCGGCAGGCGCCACTGTCAGTCGTACCGGGAAGGTCAGCGACGGCTCTCGCCGCTGCCGATCTCCTCCCGCTCCGGCCGGTCCTCGACCGGCGGGTGCCCCGGCGAGACCGGCGCCTCGGCCGGCTTCTCGATCGGGTAGAAGAAGCCCCGGATCGCCGGGCCGAGGGCGCCGAGCCGGTTCATCTTCTTCGGCACCACCCAGCCGACGTAGTCCAGTGCCGGCGGGTGGCCGTCGTGCCCCTCGGCCGAGGTGAGCGGCTGGTGGACCTCGACGAACCGGCCGTCGGGCAGCCGCTTGATGATACCGGTCTCCACGCCGTGGGCCAGCACCTCCCGGTCGTGCTGCTGCAGACCCAGGCAGATCCGGTACGTGATGTAGTACGCGATCGGCGGCAGGATCAGCAGGCCGATCCGGCCGGCCCAGGTCATCGCGTTCAGGCTGATGTGGAACTTGTCGGCGATGACGTCGTTGGCGCCGGAGAGCGTCAGCACGATGTAGAAGGCCAGCGCCATGGCGCCCACGGCGGTCCGGGCCGGAACGTCCCGGGGCCGCTGGAGCAGGTTGTGGTGCTTGTAGTCCTTGAGGCGGCGCGCCTCCAGGAACGGGTACATCGTCGACAGGCCCACCAGGATTCCGGGTAGGACCACCGTCGGCCAGAACAGCGGTGGGATGACGTACCCGTTGCCGATCGGGATGTGGATCTCCCAGCCCGGCATGAGCCGGGTCGAGCCGTCGAGGAACATGACGTACCAGTCGGGCTGGCTGGCCGCCGAGACCACCCACGCCTCGTACGGGCCGAACAGCCAGATCGGGTTGATCTGGAACAGGCCGCCCATCAGCGCGATCACGCCGAAGACGACCATGAAGAAGCCGCCCTGCTTGAGCGCGTAGCGCGGGAACATCCGCTCGCCGACCACGTTGGAGTTGGTCCGGCCGGGGCCGGGCCACTGGGTGTGCTTCTGCTTGAACACCAGGCCGAGGTGCACGCTGATCAGCGCCACCAGCAGACCCGGGACGAGCAGCACGTGGGCGATGAAGAAGCGGCTGATGATGATGGTGCCGGGGAACTCCCCGCCGAAGATCGACGAGCTGACCCAGGACCCGATCACCGGGATCGACAGGATGATCGCGGAGGCGATGCGCAGACCGGTGCCGGACAGGCCGTCGTCCGGCAGCGAGTAGCCGGTGAAGCCGGCCAGGAAGCCGACCCAGAACAGCAGCGAACCGATGATCCAGTTGGTCTCACGCGGCTTGCGGAACGCGCCGGTGAAGAACACCCGCAGCATGTGCACCACGATCGCGGCCATGAACAGCAGGGCCGCCCAGTGGTGCATCTGCCGCATGATCAGGCCACCCCGGACATCGAACGAGATGTCCAGGCTGGAGGCGTACGCGGCCGACATCGGGGTGCCCCGCAGCGGCGCGTAGCTGCCGTTGTAGATGACCTCGGTCATCGTCGGCTCGAAGAAGAACGTCAGGAAGACGCCGGTCAGCAGCAGGACGATGAACGAGAACAGCGCGATCTCGCCCAGCAGGAACGACCAGTGGTCGGGGAAGACCTTGTTCAGCAGCTTGCGCAGGGGCGTGGCCACCTGGAAGCGGTCGTCCACCGCCCGCGCGCTCTTGGCCGGCAGCGCGGCGGCATCAAACTTTCGGCGCTTCATGGCCGCTCCCAGAAGTCGGGACCGATGGTCTCGGTGTAGTCGGACTTCGCCACGAAGAAGCCCTCCTCGTCCACCTCGATCGGCAGCTGCGGCAGCGGCCTGTTCGCCGGGCCGAAGATCGGCTTGGCGTTGTCGGTGATGAGGAACTGGGACTGGTGGCAGGGGCAGAGCAGGCGGTTGGTCTGCTGCTCGTAGAGGCTGGCCGGGCAGCCGGCGTGCGTACAGATCTTGGAGTACGCGACGTAGTTGCCCCACATGTAGTCGCCGTGGCCCTTGCGCTCGTTCGCGGCGCGCGACTTCTGCGCGTCGTCCTCCCGCAGGTGGATGAGCAGGGTGGGCGAGTCGGCGTGCTTGTTGCTGACGCCGCCGTCGATGCCCGGGAACACGGTGAGCTGGCCGCCGACGCTGACGTCGGCCGGGCGGATCGGACGGCCGTCCTCACGGATCAGCCGGATCTTCTTGCCGCCCTCGCCCGGCTGGAAGCCGGTGGTGAACATCTGGTTGTTCTTGTGCGGCTGCTCGATCAGGCCACCGATCAGCGGCGCGGCGGCCACCGCGCCCACCGGCGCCAGGCCGGCGAGCAGCGAGATGCCCAGCAGCGGCCGGCGGCGTACGCCCATCTCGTCGGCGAGGTAGAGCATCGTCTCACCGGTGATCTTGCGACCCTCCGGGTCGTCGACCTGGTCGTGCCGGTCCTGGATCGACACCTCCTTGGGCAGCAGCTTCTTGCCCCAGGTCAGGATGCCGAAACCGATGCCCAGCAGCGCCAGGCCCAGCGTCACGCCGAGCAGCGGCGTGTAGAGCTTGTCGCCGCCGCGACCCGGCTCCCACTGCCACGGCCACCAGATGTAGACCACCAGGAAGGCGGTCGCGAAGACGCCGGTCAGCAGGAACATCAGGGCGACGGTACGGGTCAGCCGGCGCTCGGCCTTGCTGCCCGGGACCACCTGCGGCTCGTAGTGGACGATCTCGATGTCGTCCCGCCGGGCGCCCTCCTGAACGACCTCGAACCGGGAGAGCCGGGGGTCGTTCACGTCGAGCGGCTCCGGGCCCCGCTGGGCCTGGTGCTCGGTGTGGGTGCTCATGCCGTCACCTCGCTACGGGTGACGCCGGGGGTCGGCGCCACAGCACTGGAACCATTGATCCGTCCGGTCACGACTTGCCCGCAATCCACAGGCTCGCGAAGACCAGCGCGACGATGCCGACCAGGAAGATCGCGATGCCCTCGGTCGACGGGCCGTACCGGCCCAGGTTGAACCCGCCCGGGTCGCCGTCGTTCTTCAGCGTGTCCTGGATGTAGGCGATGATGTCCGCCTTCTCCTGCGGCGTGATCTGGTTGTCACCGAACACCGGCATGTTCTGCGGACCGCTCAGCATCGCGGCGTAGATCTGCCGGTCGCTGGCCGGCGCGAGGCTCGGCGCGTACTTGCCGGAGGACAGCGCACCGCCGCCACCGCCGAAGGCGTGGCACTGCGAGCAGTTGATCCGGAACAGCTCGCCACCGGTGGCCAGGTTGGCGCCCTCACGCAGGTCGCCGTTGGGCACCTCCGGACCGCCACCGAGCTCCTGGATGTACTGCCCGAGCTGGCGCACCTGCTCGTCGGTGAACTGCGGCGGCTTGCGCATGGCCTGGGCCTCCTGCCGGGCCATCGGCATGCGACCGCTGCTCACCTGGAACTCCACCGAGGCGGACCCGACGCCGATCAGGCTCGGACCACGGCCCTCGACGCCCTGGGCATTGCGACCGTGACAGGTCACACAGCTCACGTCGAACAGCGCCTTACCCTCGTTGCCTGCGGCGGTCAACGGCGGGTTGTCCTGCGCCTGCACGCCGGGGGCGAAGACGGTGTAGGCACCGCCGGCCAGCATCAGCGCGGCGAACAGCCGGACCGCGGCGCCCAGCCGGCGGCGGCCCCTGCTGCGCGCTACGGGCCGCCCGCGCAGCCGCGCGAGCAGACCGCGTCGGCGGTCGTTGTCAGAAGTCATGACCTGTGTCCTTAACCGGTTGGACCTTGTCTCAGGGGACGGAGCAGCGGCGCGGTTCGTGACGCGCCAAGATCACTGGAGCCAGTAGATCATGGCGTAGAGCGCGATCCACACGACGTCCACGAAGTGCCAGTAGTAGGACACGACGATCGCCGAGGTCGCCTGGGCTGGGGTGAACCGACCCATGGTGGTGCGGATCATGAAGATGATGAAGGCGACCAGACCGCCGGTCACGTGCAGACCGTGGAATCCGGTGGTGAGGTAGAACATCGACCCGTAGCCGTCTTCGTTGATCTTCACGCCCTCGTGCACCAGGGTCCGGTACTCGTTCAGCTGACCGAGTACGAAGATCAGACCCATGATGAACGTGATCGTGAACCACCGGCGCAGGGCGTGGACGTCGCCGCGCTCGGCCGCGAACACGCCGATCTGACAGGTGATCGAGGAGAGCACCAGGATCACCGTGAACGTGGTCGCGTACGGGATGTTCAGCACCTCGGCGTGCTTCTCCCACTGCTCCGGCGCAGCCGCGCGGATGGAGAAGTACATCGCGAACAGCGCCGCGAAGAACATGAGTTCGCTGGAGAGCCACACGATCGTCCCGACGCTGACCATGTTGGGTCGCGTCAGGGAGTGGATCCGGCTCTTGTCAATGGCTGGGGCCGCAGTCACGCGGTCATTATTGCCCCTGACCGGGACCGACGATCAGCGGGGTGCCAAACCCGGCCCTTCCGTGGCCCGATCGTGGTGGTCCGCTTCGCCTGACCTACCCTGAAAAGCGTGCTGCACGTCGATCAGATCCTCGCCGTCACCTCGGCCGTTCCGGCGACGCTGGCGGCGGGAGGCGAGAGCGCCCCGCCGCCGTTCACCGTGGCCCGGGTGTTCACCGAGACCCGGCTGGACAGCTGGCTCACGCTGGGCATCGTGCTCGCCGCCGGCCTGTACCTCTACGGGGTGCACCGGCTGCGGCTGCGCGGCGACCGCTGGCCGGTCATCCGTACCGTGTCGTTCCTCGGCCCCGGCCTCGGCGGCATCGCGCTGGTCACGCTCACCGGGCTCGGCGCGTACGACACCGCCCTGCTCTCGGTGCACATGGTCCAGCACATGGTGCTGTCGATGATCGCGCCGATCTTCCTGGCGCTCGGCGCGCCGGTCACGCTGGCGCTGCGCACGCTGCCGGTACGCCCGCGCAAGCGCCTGCTCGCGATCGTGCACAGCCGGATCGCGCGGATCTACAGCTTCCCGCTCGTGGCGTTCACCATCTTCGTGGTGAACCCGTTCGCGCTCTACTTCACCGACCTCTACGAGTTCACCCTGCGCCACGAGTGGGCGCACGAACTCGTCCACGCGCACTTCATCGCCACCGGCTGCGTCTTCTTCTGGCCGCTGCTCGGCCTCGACCCGCTGCCCGGACGCTGGCCGTACCCGGCGCGCGCGCTGCTCATGCTGCTCTCGGTGCCGTTCCACACCGTGCTCGGGCTCACCATCATGCAGAGCACCACGCTGTTCGGCGGCGACTGGTACCCGTCGCTCAACCTGTCCTGGTCCGACCCCTGGAACGACCAGGTGGTGGCCGGAGGCGTCCTCTGGGCCGGCGGCGAGTTCGTCAGCGTCACCATGCTCGCCGTCCTGGTCGTCCAGTGGGTCAAACAGTCCGAGCGCGAGGCCCGCCGGCTCGACCGCGAGCTGGACCGCCAGGAGGCCCGCGAGCGCGCCGCGGAAGCCAGCGCCTGAGGCCCCTGACGGGGTACGCCCTCCCCCGCCCGGGCGGAGGACAGGCCGAACGTGACGCCCGCTACGATCAGCGGGCAGCTACGAGGTGGGAGCCACGTCACGATGAGCGATCGTCTTTGCACCGTCCTGCTCTACAGCGACGACCCGAAGGTCCGCGACCGGATGCGGCTGGCCGTGGGCACCCGCCCGGCGCCCGGCATCGAGATCGAGTTCGTCGAGGCCGACGAGTACGCCGCCTGCGTCCGGCTGGTCGACGACTACGAGATCGACCTGCTGCTGCTCGACGGCGAGGCGAGCCCGGGCGGCGGCATCGGCATCGCCCGCCAGATCAAGGACGACCGGGACGACGCGCCCCCGACCTGCGTGGTGCTGGCCCGCGCCGCAGACCGCTGGCTGGCCGCGTACGCCGAGGTCGACGCCACGCTGACCCACCCGCTGGACCCGGTGGTCGCCGGCAGCACCGTCGCGGAGCTGCTGCGCCGCACCCACGCCGCGGCCTGATCCCCCGGCCCTCGCGCGCCACGGCGACGCGGCCGTGGCAAGCCCCAACCGCTTTCCTCACGCCGCTCGGGAGGCCCGTCATGGGCGAACGGACCTGGCCGCTTCTGCTCAACGCGCTGCTGCGCGGCGAGGAGCTCTCCACCGCCGACACGGCGTGGGCGATGGGCGAGATCATGGCCGGCTCGGCGACACCGGCGCAGATCGCCGGGTTCGCCGTGGCGCTGCGCACCAAGGGCGAGACCCCCGCCGAGCTGGGCGGCCTGGTCGAGACCATGCTGACCCGCGCGGTGCCGGTGCTCCTGCCCGACGAGGTACGCGACACCGCGCTGGACGTGGTCGGCACCGGCGGTGACCTCGCGCACACGGTGAACATCTCCACCATGGCGGCGCTCGTGGTCGCCGGGGCCGGCGTCCGCGTGGTCAAGCACGGCAACCGGGCCGCCTCCTCCTCGTGCGGCACCGCGGACGTGCTGGAGGAGCTCGGCGTACCGCTGGACCTGGAGCCCGAGCAGGTGGCCCGCTGCGTCACCGAGGCCGGCATCGGCTTCTGCTTCGCCGCCCGCTTCCACCCTGGGATGCGGCACACCGGCCCGGTCCGGCGCGAGATCGGCGTACCCACCGCGTTCAACTTCCTCGGCCCGCTGACCAACCCGGCGCGGCCCCGCGCGGGCGCGGTGGGCTGCTTCGACAAGCGGATGGCCCCGGTGATGGCGGCCGTTTTCGCGGCCCGCGGCGACTCCGCGATCGTGGTACGCGGCGAGGACGGCCTGGACGAGTTCAGCACCGGCGCGCCCACCCGGGTCTGGGTGGCGCAGCAGGGCACCGTCACGGAGGCGCTGCTGGACGCGGCGGAGCTCGGGGTACCCCGGGCCACCCTGGCCGACCTGCGCGGCGGAGACGCGGCCTACAACGCCGACGTGGTACGCCGCCTGCTCGCCGGCGAGACCGGCCCGGTACGGGACGCGGTGCTGGTCAACGCCGCTGTGGCGCTGTCCACCCAGGGCCCGCTCGACGGCGATCTGCACGAGGCGCTGCGGACCAACCTGGACCGGGCCGCCGAGGCCGTCGACTCGGGCGCCGCGGCGGCCGCGCTGGAGCGCTGGCTGGAGGTGGCACGCGCCGCCTGAGGGCGAGGGTGTCGTACCCGCGTGCCAAACTACACGGGAGTTATTTTCCGTTTTCGGTCTATCCGTTTTCGGTCTTCGGTCCACCGGCCGGCGCCACACCGCCTCGCCCCGGGCCCGGAGCGAGAGGAGCCACCCGTGTCTGACCGCGAGCTGCACTGCGACACCTGCGAGGACGTCGTGCTGTTCGAGGCGCCGCCCTGCGGCGACGGGCACGGCGCCGACTGCCCGGAGCTGATCTGCACCCGCTGCGGCGCGGCAGTGGTGATCGCCACGTTCACCTTCCGCCCGGCCCGCCTGTCCGGCCGCCGCACCCGCCGCCCTTCTCACCCCCAGGCCGCCTGACCTCCACTCCCTTTCGGCGCCCTTTCCCTCCCCGCCACGCCCGACAGCCCAACCGCCTGCCTCGCGTGATCAAGGAGTTTGTGTCCCCCACGGTTGTCCAGGCGGACACAAACTCCTTGATCAACGGGGCGGGGCGGCGCCGGGAGCGCGGTGGGCTCGGGCGTGAGTGTCAACGATGACCCGGTGGCGGCACCGCGGCATGGGGAGCGGACTGCGGTTCGCCCCACCTGGCCGAGCCGCGCGGCGAGATCTTGGAAGGAAACGGCTGTCATGGAGACTGTCATGTCCCGGGACATGTGTCAACGGGAAGTCCCGATAGATGTGTCAGGGGTTGTGGATCGTGGGGGTGGGGGTGAGGGGGATGTAGTTCTTGTCGGGGTTGAGGTGGAGGTAGCCGATGGGTTGGCCGTCGGGGTGGTAGATGGTGACGTGGTTGTTGTCGCGGATGGCGGTGACGGTGGTGCCGGCGTGGGTGGTGCCGACGCTGGTGCGGTGTCCGGCGACGGCGATGGCGCCGTTGCTGGCGACGGGGCAGTGGTGCAGGGTGGCGTCGGTTTGCAGGGGTGGGCTGGTGGGTCCGCCGAGGGTGGGTGCGTGGGTCCAGGCGTGGGCGGGTGTGGTGCGGTGGGGTAGGGCGCTGTGGCGGCGTTGGGTGTTGTAGTAGCGGCGGTAGGTGTCCAGGAGTGTTTGCAGGGCGGTGAGGGTCTGTGGTGGGGGTTGGGTGCTCAGCCATTTTTTGAGGGTTTGGTGGTGGCGTTCGACCTTGCCGCAGGTTTGTGGGTGGTAGGGGCTGGAGTTGATCGGGCGGGTGCCGTGGTCGATCAGGGTCTGCACGAAGGTGGAGATTGATCCGGGTCGGGTGCGGCGGCTGGTGAACGCGATGCCGTTGTCGCTGAGCACGATGGCCGGCACGCCGTAGGCGGTGAACGCCTGTCTGATCGCGGTGATCGCGGCTCGGGCGGTCTCCGCGGCGGCGGCGTGGCAGGCGACCAGGGTGCGGGTGCAGTCGTCCAGGACGTCGAAGACGACGACAGTGCGGCCGTCGGCGAGTTTCACTTCGGTGGCGTCGATCTGATAGCAGTCGCGGGGCCGGGCATAGCTGAAACGCCGCCACGAGCTACGCGGTCGTTTAGCCGGAGTAGCCACGAGCAGGTCATGCCGGGCCAGCACCCGGTTGACCGTCGAGCGTGACGGCACCGACCAGGACGCGTCGGTGCGCCGGCGCACATCGTCCAACGCGTCTCGGATGAAGTCAGCCCCGTTGTCCGGGCCCAGTTCAGCGCGCAGTTTGCAGATCCACGCGTCCACCTCCGGCGGCGTGACCCGCGGACTGGTACGCGGCCGCCGGGATCGTTCCTGCCACTGACCCTCGGCCCGGATACGTGCGCGGTGCCGGTACACCGTGCGCACCGACACCCCGTGCTCACGCGCGAACTCGGCCGCGTTCACCCGAACCCCCGCCGCCAGCAGCGCGTCCAGCAGGTTCATCACATGCCGCCGAGAAGCCATGCCCGGCAGCACATACCACCCGACCCAAGATCCCTACCACGTGACACATGTATCGGGACTTCAACGCTGACAGATGTCATGGGACTGAACAGCTGTCATGGAGACCGTTTCCTTCCAAGATCTCTCGTGGTCCTGCCAACCGGAACGGCGCTCTCGGCTGATGGAACAGTCCGGCGTGAGCCGGTGGTGCGCACCGGCGGCAGAGCGCCAGGGCGCCGGGTCGGCCGTACGGGCGGTGATCATGAGGTTGGCGGGGACAAAAAGGACCGCCGGTGCCGTCAACTTCATGATCAACGGGGACGGCGGAGGGGGGCGCGGAACGCGGCAGGCCCGCTCCCCCGGAGGGGGTGCGGGCCTGCCGTGGCGCTCTGGGTCAGTGCTCGGCGGTGCGGCGGGTGCCGGAGTAGTACTCGAAGAGCAGCCCGCAGGTGGCGAAGACGACCGTCACCAGGCCCAGTCCCAGCAGCCAGAACTGCCAGAACACCAGGCCCAGGCCGGCGATCGCGGCGGCCAGCGCCAACGCGAACGGCCAGTAGCTGCCCGGGCTGAAGAAGCCGACCTCACCGGCGCCGTCGGCGATCTCGCCGTCCGGCCGGTCCTCGGGGCGCAGGTCGATCCGGCGGGAGACGAACCAGAAGAAGCCGCCGCACATGGCGCAGAGCAGGAAGGAGAGCAGCAGCGCCACGGTGCCGATCCACTCGATGCGGCCGTCGCTGTCCGCGTACGTCCAGGCGCCGTAGAGGATGGTCGCGCCGAGGAGGAACGTGGCGATGGTGAGGAAGATCTTCCACTCGGTCTTCATGCCGGACCTCTCAGCTTCCCGCGCCGGCCTGGGCGTCGGACGGGTTGAAGTTGTTCACGTCGCGCCGGGTGTCGAACGGCTTCGTCTCGGTGGCGTACTCGGGCTCACCGATCGCGCCGAGCGCCTCCTGGGTCGACTTGCCGGCCTTCTTGGCCGCGAGGAACTGGTCGTACTTCTCCGGCGAGACGACCCGCAGTTCGAAGTTCATGAAGGCGTGGTAGCTGCCGCACAGCTCGGCGCAGCGGCCGACGAACGCGCCCTCCTGGTCGATGCGGGAGACCTCGAACGTGTTGCGCACGTTGCCCGGCATGACGTCGCGCTTGAACAGCAGCTCCGGCACCCAGAACGAGTGGATGACGTCGCGGCTGGTCTCCTCGAACCGGATCGAGCGGCCGCTGGGCAGCACCAGGACCGGGATGACCTCGCTGGTGCCCAGCACCGAGGCGACGGTGTTGGCGTCGCGGCCCTGGCCGTCGCGGTAGTTGAACTGCCAGTTCCACTTGAACGCCACGACCTCGACGGTGACGTCCGGGTTCTTCGACTCCTTGATCACGTCGGTCTGCACGACCGCGGTGTAGTAGAAGAGCACGGAGACCACGAGGATCGGCGCGATGGTGTAGAGGAACTCCATCGGCAGGTTGTAGCGGGTCTGCACCGGCAGCTCGTTGCCGCGCTTGCGGTAGCGGACCACGCACCAGAAGATCAGGCCCCAGACGAACACACCGACGGCCAGCGCCGCGATGCAGGACGCGATCCACAGGTCGTACATGCGCTGCGACTCGGGCGTGATGCCGCCCTGCGGCCAGCCGAACCCGCCGAACGCCTTGCCGACGTCACAGCCGGTGAGCGAGACCAGCAGCGCCGCCGCGCCGAGA
Source organism: Micromonospora sp. D75 (assembly GCF_018070405.1). Taxonomy (NCBI): domain Bacteria; kingdom Bacillati; phylum Actinomycetota; class Actinomycetes; order Micromonosporales; family Micromonosporaceae; genus Micromonospora; species Micromonospora sp. D75. Next base: position 1,264 of record NZ_JAGPXV010000061.1, on the reverse strand, counting down.
CCGAGCCCGGCGATTCGACCAGCACCACGCCGCCGGCGTCCACCGGCCCCCGGGGAAGCGCTGCGTACGGCCGAGCGCCGTACCTCCGAACTCCTTGCGACCACCTGGTCCTGCCTCCCTAGCGCGCCGCGGCGGTTGTTCTCCTTGACACCGACGGCAAAGGCGTCACCGACGGTCGCAGATTACTCGACCATGACCGGCCAGGCCGTCTTGGGGTCGCTGTCCACCCCCATCGGGGGGATCTTGGGCGTAACCGGGCGATAGCGTGGAACGTCATGAGCGCCTCCCCGGTCTACCTGGACGCCGCCACCGCGGCGCCGCTGCATCCGGTCGCGCGGCAGGCGATGCTGGCCGCCCTGGACGACGGCTGGGCCGACCCGGCCCGGCTCTACTCGGCGGCCCGCCGGGCCCGCCAGCTCCTCGACGCCGCGCGCGAGGCCGCCGCGCAGACGCTCGGCGTCCGCGCCGACGAGCTGTCCTTCACCCCCAGCGGTACGGCGGCAGCGCACGCCGCCGTACTCGGTGGCCTGGCCGGGCGGCGGCGGGCCGGGGCGACGCTTGTGCACTCGGCGGTCGAGCACTCGGCGGTGCTGCACGCCGCGCAGCGGCACACGGCCGGTGGCGGCGCGGCGGTGTCCGTACCGGTGAACCGGCTGGGCCGGGTGGACCTGGACGCCTGGGCGTCGGCGGTGGCCGCGCCCGGCGTGGCCCTCGCGGCGCTGATCGCTGCCAGTCACGAGGTGGGCACGGTGCAGCCGGTGCCCGCTGCGGCGGAGCTGTGCGCCGAGGGGGGCGTGCCGCTGTACGTGGACGCGGCGCAGCTCGCCGGCCGGGCGCCACTGCCGGCGGGCTGGTCGGTGCTGAGCGCCAGCGCGCACAAGTGGGGCGGGCCGCCCGGCGTCGGGCTGCTCGTGGTGCGCAAGGGCGCCCGGTGGGAGTCGCCGTACCCGGCCGACGAGCGGGAGTCGGGGCGTACCCCGGGGGTGGTGAACCTGCCGGCGGTGGTCGCGGCGGCGGCGAGCCTGCGCGCGGCGGCGGCCGACGCGGCGGCCGAGGCGGCGCGGCTGGGCCCGCTGGTGGACCGGATCCGGGCGCGGGTGGCGGCCGAGGTGCCGGACGTGGAGGTGGTCGGCGACCCGGTCGACCGGCTGCCGCACCTGGTGACGTTCTCCTGCCTGTACGTGGACGGCGAGGCGCTGCTGCACGCGCTGGACCGGCGCGGGTTCGCGGTGTCCTCCGGCTCGTCCTGCACGTCGTCGACGGT
>NZ_JAGPXV010000609.1:0-3599 GCF_018070405.1 Micromonospora sp. D75 | reverse complement strand
GAGCAGCACGCCGACGCCCTCGGACCAGCCGGTGCCGTCGGCGGCGGCGGCGAACGACTTGCACCGGCCGTCGGAGGCCAGGCCCCGCTGGCGGGAGAAGTCGGCGAACGTGCCCGGGGTGGACATGACCGTCACACCGCCGGCGAGCGCGAAGTCGCAGTCCCGCTGGCGCAGCGCCTGCGTCGCGAGGTGCACGGCGACCAGCGACGACGAGCATGCCGTGTCCACAGTGACGGCCGGGCCCTCCAGCCCGAAGGTGTACGCCACCCGGCCGGACACCACGCTGCCGGAGTTGCCGGTGCCGATGTAGCCCTCGACGCCGTCGGGCAGGTCCAGCACCCGCGACGCGTAGTCGTGGTACATGACCCCGGCGAAGACGCCGGTCCGGCTGCCACGCAGCGCCTGCGGGTCGATGCCGGCGTGCTCGAACGCCTCCCAGGAGGTCTCCAGCAGCAGCCGCTGGTGCGGGTCCATCGCCAGGGCCTCACGGGGGCTGATGCCGAAGAAGCCCGGGTCGAACTGTGGCGCGTCGTAGAGGAAGCCGCCCTGGTTGCTGGTCGACGTGCCCGGGTTGTCCGGGTCGACGTTGAAGAGCCGCTCCAGGTCCCAGCCCCGGTCGGTCGGGAAGTCGCCCACCCCGTCGCCGCCCCGGTCGACGAGGTCCCACAGCTCGGCCGGGCTGGACACCCCGCCCGGGAACCGGCACGCCATGCCGATGACGGCCATCGGCTCGCGGTCCTTGGCCTCCACCTCGCGTACCCGCCGGCGCGCGTCGCGCAGGTCGGCAGTGGCACGCCGGAGGTAGTCGAGGAACTCTGCCTCAGTGGGCATCGGGCCACTCCGTATCGGGGTTCGAGGTGTGCGACATGCCGGATCAGGCCGAGCCGAACTCTTCGTCCAGCAGGCTGAAGATCTCCTCGGCGGAGGCCGACTCGAGGCTGGTGCCCTCGTCGGCGGCGGAGTCCGCACCGGCCTCGGTGTAGGTCCACAGGGAGAGCAGTTCGCGCAACCGGACGCCGACGGCGGCCCGGTCGGTGTCGCCGGTGGACACCGCGCGCATGGCGTGCTCCAGCTTGTTCAGCTCGCCGAGCACCGTCAGCGCGGACGTGCTGCGCTCCGCCAGCAGCGCGCCGCGCAGGTACTCGACGAGCGCGGCCGTGGTCGGCCGGTCGTAGATCAGCGTGGAGGGCAGCCGCAGGCCGGTGGCCGCGTTGAGCCGGTTGCGGAACTCGACAGCGGTCAGCGAGTCGAAGCCCAGCTCGACGAAGCCGCGCTCGGCGTCGATCGAGCGGATCGACGCGTAGCCGAGGACGGCCGCGGCGTGGGTCCGCACCAGGTCGGAGAGCACCTGGTCGCGGTCGGCCTCCGCCGTGGCGGCGAGGGTCTCCCGCAGCGCCTCGGCCGGGTTCCGCTCGGCGGCCCGGGCCGCGCCCGTCGCCGACGGCCGCACCAGCGACCGCAGCACCGGCGGCACCGCCGCCGGCCCGTGCCGGCCGATCAACGCGAGGTCCAGGTCGACCGGTACGACCACCGGCTCGGCGAAGCGCAGGGCCTCGCTGAACAGGTCCATGCCCTCCTCGGCGCCGAGCGGCACGAAGCCGCCCCGGTTCATCCGGGCCTCGTCGACGTGCCCGGTCTGCCCGTCGCCGGTGTCGTTGACCCACGGGCCCCAGGCCAGTGAGAGCGCCGGGAGTCCCCGGTCGTGCCGGTGCTGGGCGAGGGCGTCGAGGAAGCAGTTCGCCGCCGCGTGGTTGGCCTGCCCGGGGCCGCCGAAGAGGCCGGCCGCCGAGGAGAAGAGCACGAACGCGGCCAGGTCCAGCTTCTCGGTCAGCTCGTGCAGGTGCCAGGCCGCGTCGACCTTGGGTCGCAGCACGGTGTCGAAGCGCTCCGGGGTGAGCGCCGGCAGGACACCGTCGTCGAGCACCCCGGCGGCGTGCACCACGCCGGTCAGTGGCAGGTCGGCGGGGAGCTGGTCGACCAGCAGGGCGAGCGCCTCGCGGTCGGTGACGTCGCAGGCGGCCACCCGGACGGTGGCGCCCAGTCCGGCCAGCTCGTCGACCAGCGCGGCGACGCCCGGGGCGTCCGCTCCGCTGCGGCTGACCAGCAGCAGGTGCCGTACGTCGTGCCGGGTGACGAGCCGGCGGGCCACGAGCCGCCCGAGCAGGCCGGTCGCCCCGGTCACCAGGACGGTGCCGGCGGCCAGGTCGGGGCCGGACGCCTCGGCCGGGGGCGGTCCGAGGCGGGTCAGCCGGGGCACCCGGAGCTGCCCGGCGCGTACGGCGAGCTGGGGTTCGCCCGTGGCGAGGGCGGCCGGCAGCAGCGCTGCGGCCGGGGCGTCGTCGTCGACGTCGAGGAGCACGATCCGGTCGGGGTTCTCCGACTGGGCGGAGCGCAGCAGGCCCCAGGCGGTGGCGGCCGGCACGTCGGCGATCCGCTCGTCCGGGTCGACCCGGACCGCGCCGCGGGTGACCACCACCAGCCGGGCGGCGGTCAGGGCCTCCTCGGCGAGCCACTGCTGGGCCAGTGTGAGCATCCGGTGGGCGACCCGGTGCGCCTGGGCGGCCGGGTGCGGCTCGTCGGCGGCGGCTCCGGCGCAGGTCACCACCACCGCGTCGGGCGCGGCGGCGCCGGCGCGTACGTCGGCGACCAGCGTCGACAGGTCCGGGTGCCGGTCGGCGCCGGACCAGTCGGCGCCGAGGACGACCAGCCGGGAGGCGGTGTCCGCGCGGCCGGTGGTGGGGGCGAGCCAGTCGAGGCGGTGCAGGGACCGGCTGGCGGAGCGGCGGGCGGCGCTGAGCTGCTCGCCGGAGATGGGCCGCAGGACCAGACCGTCGACGGAGGCGACCGGGGTCGCGCCCGTGTCGGTGACGGTCAGGGCCACGGAGCCGGCGTCGGTGGCGCGCAGCCGGATCCGCAGCTCGCGGGCACGGGTGGGCCGGATGGTGACGCCCGACCAGGTGAACGGCAGGCCCGGGCGGATGCCGGGGCCGCCGTCGGTGCCCGACGCGCCGCCGGCGGGGTCGCCGGCCGGGTCGTCGGCCGTGGCGCTGGCGCCGATGGCGTGCAGCGCCGCGTCCATCAGGGCCGGGTGCACCGAGAACGCCGTGGTGTCGGTGGACGCGTCGGCGTCCAGGGCGACCTCGGCGAGGATGTCCGGGCCCGAGCGCCAGGCGGCACGCAGCGCCCGGAAGGTGGGGCCGTAGTGGTAGCCCTGGGCGGCGAGCCGGGCGTAGAGCCCGTCGAGGGCGATCGGCTCGGCGTCGGCCGGCGGCCACACGGCGGCCGGCGCGGGGTCCGGGTCGGCGGTGTCGGCGAGTTGCCCGGAGGCGTGCCGCTGCCAGGGCCGGGAACCGTCGGCCGCGGTGTCGTCGTCGCGCCGGGTGTGACTGGCGACGGGCCGGGGCCCGGTCTCGTCCGGCGGGCCGACGCGTACCCGCAGGTCGATTCCTCCCTCGGTGGGGATCGCCAGGGGCGCCTCCAGGTTCAGCTCGGCGACGGTCGCCGCGCCGGCCTGCCGGCCGGTCCAGGACGCGAGCTCCACCAGGGCCGTCCCGGGCAGCAGCACCGTGCCCAGCACGGCGTGGTCGGCGAGCCAGGGG
>NZ_JAGPXV010000608.1:0-3610 GCF_018070405.1 Micromonospora sp. D75 | reverse complement strand
TCACTGCTCCTGCCGTAACCGCACCTCGACCTGGCCGTCCCGGCAGCGCACCCGGTGCCGCGTCAACGTCACGCCGGGCAGGTCCAGGCACCGCCCGGTGGTGAGGTCGTAGACCTGCTTGTGCAGCGGCGAGGCGAGCGTCGGCACGCCGCCCCGGCTGCCCACGAGACCGCGGGACATGACGTACGCGCCGCCGACCGGGTCGAGGTTGTCCACCGCGTACAGCCCGTTCGCGGTGCGGAACACCGCCACCTGCACGCCGTCGACGAGCGCGGCCACGCCCCGGTCGAGGTCGAGCCGGTCCAGCGGGCAGACCGGCGTCCAGTCCAGCGTGACGACGGGGCTCATCGGCGTACCTCCGGCAGTCCGAGCGCTACGGGTTGGCGGCGGTGCCCGGCGTCCCGGGCCGGCACCGGCTGGCCCCGCTCCCGGGTGAACGAGATGGACGGGTCGGGCACGCCGGGCGCGTTGACGAACGAGGTGAAGCGGCGCAGCCGGTCCGGATCCTCCAGCACGTCGCGCCACTCGTCGGAGTAGCTCGTGACGTGCCGGGCCATCGCCGCGTCCAGGTCGGCGCAGAGGCCGAGCGAGTCGTCCACGAGCACCGACCGGAGGTGGTCCAGGCCGCCGTCCATCGCCTCGATCCAGGCGGCGGTGCGCTGCAACCGGTCGGCGGTGCGGATGTAGTACATGAGGAACCTGTCGATCAGCGTGACCAGCTCGGCGGTGCTCAGGTCGGTGGCGAACAGGTCGGCGTGCCGGGGCCGGAAGCCGCCGTTGCCGCCGACGTACAGGTTCCAGCCGCCCTCGGTGGCGATGACGCCGAAGTCCTTGCTGCGGGCCTCGGCGCACTCGCGGGCGCAGCCGGAGACGGCGGACTTGAGCTTGTGCGGCGCGCGCAGCCCCCGGTAGCGCAGCTCCAGCGCGACGGCGAGCCCGACCGAGTCCTGCACGCCGTAGCGGCACCAGGTGTCGCCGACGCAGGACTTCACGGTACGCAGCGCCTTGCCGTAGGCGTGGCCCGACTCGAAGCCCGCGTCGACGAGCCGGCGCCAGATCTGCGGCAACTGGTCGACCCGCGCGCCGAACAGGTCGATCCGCTGCCCGCCGGTGATCTTCGTGTAGAGCTGGAAGTCGCGGGCCACCTCGCCGATCGCGATGAGCTTCTCCGGGGTGATCTCCCCGCCGGGAATCCGGGGCACCACCGAGTAGCTGCCGTCGCGTTGCAGGTTGGCCAGGAAGTGGTCGTTCGTGTCCTGCAGTGACGCCGCCTCGCCGTCGAGCACGTGACCGGCGCCGAGCGAGGCCAGGATGGAGGCCACCACCGGCTTGCAGATGTCGCAGCCGCTCCCGCGCCCGTGCTCGGCGACGAGCCGGGAGAACGTGCGGATGCCCCGCACCCGGATCAGGTCGAACAGCTCCTGCCGGCTCAGATCGAAGTGCTCGCACAACGCGGTGGACTGGCGCACCCCGGCGGCGTCCAGCAACTGCTTGAGCATCGGCACGCAGGAGCCGCAGCTCGTACCGGCGCGGGTGCACGCCTTCAACGCCGGCACGTCGGTCGCCCCGCCGGCGATCGCCGCGTCCAGGTCGGTCCGGGTCACCGCGTTGCAGGAGCAGACCTGGGCGGCGGCCGGCAGCGCGCCCGCGCCGGCGCCCGCGCCGCCGGCCGGCGCGAGCAACGCCAGCGGGGGAGCGGGCAGCGGCCCGCCGACACTGGCCCGCAACGCCGGGTACGCGCTCGCGTCCCCGACCAGCACGCCGCCCAGCAGCGTCCGCGCGTCGTCGGACAGGACCAGCTTCGCGTACGCGCGGGTGGCCGGGTCGGTGAACGTCACGTCCAGGCAGCCCGGGGTGACGCCGTGCGCGTCGCCGAACGAGGCCACGTCCACGCCGAGCAGCTTCAGCTTCGTCGCGGTGTCCGCGCCGGGGAACGTGGCCGCGCCGCCGAGCAGCCGGTCCGCGACCACCTCGGCGGTGGCGTACCCGGGCGCGACCAGCCCGTGGCAGACCCCGTCCACCGCGGCGCACTCACCGACCGCCCAGATCCGCTCGTCGGCGGTGCGGCAGGAGGCGCCCACCAGCACGCCGCCGCGCGGGCCGAGCGGCAGCCCGGCAGCCCGGGCCAGCTCGTCGCGCGGCCGGATCCCGGCGGCCACCACCACCAGCTCCGCGTCCAGCGTGCGCCCGTCTGCGAGGTCGAGCGCGGCCACCGTGCCGTCCGGCCCGGGACGCAGCGCCGTGGTGGCCACCCCGAGGTACGGCGTGACGCCCAGCTCCTCGACGTAGCGGCGCAGCATCGACCCGCCCGCCTCGTCCACCTGCACCGGCATCAGCCGGGGCGCGAACTCGACCACGCTCGTGGTGAGCCCGAGCAGCCGCAGCGCGTTCGCCGCCTCCAGCCCGAGCAGCCCGCCACCGATCACCACGCCGGTGCGGCGGCCCCGGGCGTGCTCCCGGATCGCGGCCAGGTCGTCCAGCGTCCGGTAGACGAAGACGCCTGGCAGATCGGTGCCGTCGACCGGCGGCACGAACGCGTACGAGCCGGTGGCGAGCACCAGCGCGTCGTACGGGTACCCGCCGGCCGCCGTGGTCACCACGCGCCGTGCCCGGTCGACGCCGGTGGCCGGTTCGCCCAGGCGCAGGTCCACTCCGGCGTCGGGGGTGTGCACGGTCAGCTCGTCGGCGTCCACCCCGTCGAAGACGGCCGAGAGCCGCACCCGGTCGTACGCCGGACGCCGCTCCTCGGCCAGCACCGTGACCCGCCACCGCCCGCCGGTGTCCCGGGCCCGCAGCGCCTCGACGAAGCGCTGCCCCACCATGCCGTTCCCGACGACAATCAGCTCACTCATGACGCCACCTCCACCGTCTCGCGTACCGCGTCGGTCGCCTGCGGGTCGGCCTCGGCGAGCCAGGCGGCGATGCCGGCCACCGCGTCCCGGCAACTGCCGCAGCCGGTGCCGGCCCGGGTCGACGCGGACAACGCCGCCGCCGTCCGGGCGCCCGCCCGCCAGCACGCCACCAGCGCGCCCTTGCTCACGTCGTTGCACCGGCACACGGTCGCGGCGTCCGGCATCAGCGCCGGGGACGCGGCCGGCCCGGCCGGCGCCTCGCCGAACGCCCGGCCGAGCAGCAGCGAACGCCGGTCCGCCGGCACCGGCGCGCCCCTGTCGAACAGCTGCACCACAGTGCCGACCGCCGGGTTGTCGCCGAGCAGGATCGCGCCGGTCAGCCGCTCGTCCCGGATGCGCAGCCGGGCGTACGTGCCCCGGGCCGGGTCGGCGAAGGTCAGCTCCTCGACCGGCCCGTCCCCGTCGCCGGTTCCGGCCACGTCGCCCATCGCGGCCAGATCGATGCCGGCTGCCTTGAGCCGGGTCACCGCCGGGCGGGGCCGATAGCGGGCCAGCGGGTCCGCGCCGGTCAGCACGTCGGCCACCACCCGGGCCTGCGCCCAGGCCGGCGCCACCACCCCGGTCAGCGAGCCGTCGTGCTGCGCGCAGTCGCCGATCGCGGAGATCCGCCGGTCACTGGTCCGCATCCGGTCGTCCACCACCACGCCCCGCTCGACGGCGAGTCCGGCCGCCGCGGCCAGCGCGGTGTCGGGGCGAAC
>NZ_JAGPXV010000607.1:0-3634 GCF_018070405.1 Micromonospora sp. D75 | reverse complement strand
CCTGCGCGTTCTTCCCGGCGGCCCGGTGCGGGCTGCCCGAGCCCTTGGCCGCCTCGGCGAGGGACTTCTTGACCCCCTCCAGCAGCTCCACCCAGCTCGCCTCGAACTTCTCCACGCCCTCGCGCTCCAGCGTGGCGATCACGTCGGACAGGTCAACGCCCACCGCCAGCAGGTCGGCGAAGACCTGGCGGGCGTCGTCGTACGCGACGGTGACGGTGTCCGGCTTCGTCTCGCCGTGCTCGGCGTAGGCGTGGATCACCGGCTCCGGCATGGTGTTGACGGTGCCGGGCGCGATCAGCTCCTCGACGTAGATGACGTCCCGGTAGTCCGGGTTCTTCGTCGAGGTGGAGGCCCACAGCGGGCGCTGCGGGTGGGCGCCCGCGTCGGCCAGCTTCTGCCAGCGCGCCGAGGAGAACACCTCGCCGTAACGCTCGTACGCCAGCCGGGCGTTGGCGACAGCGGCCTTGCCGCGCAGCGCCTTGGCCCGGTCCGAGCCGATCTTCTCCAGCCGCTTGTCCACCTCGGTGTCGACCCGGGAGACGAAGAACGAGGCGACCGAGCCGATCTTCGACAGGTCGTGCCCGTTCGCCTGCGCCTGCTCCAGCCCGGCCAGGAAGGCCTCCATCACCTGCGAGTACCGGTCCAGGCCGAAGATCAGCGTGACGTTGACGCTGATCCCCTCGGCCAGCGTCGCGGTGATCGCGGGCAGGCCCTCCTCGGTGGCCGGGATCTTGATGAACAGGTTCGGCCGGTCGACCAGCCACCACAGCGCCTTGGCCTCGGCGACGGTCTTCGCCGCGTCGTGCGCCGAGCGCGGGTCCACCTCGATCGACACCCGGCCGTCCACGCCGCCGCTGGTCTCGTACGACGGGCGCATCACGTCGCAGGCCCACCGCACGTCGTACGTGGTGAGCATGCGGACCGCCTCCTCGACGTCCACACCACGTACGGCGAGGTCACGAAGCTGCCAGTCGTACTCGCCGGCGTCGCTCAGCGCCTTGGCGAAGATCGTCGGATTGGTGGTCACCCCGGCTACGTGGCTCTCCCGGCGCAGCTTGTCCAGCCCGCCGGAGCTCAGCCGTACCCGGGAAAGGTCGTCGAGCCAGATCGCCACACCGGCGCCCTGGAGCTCCTTCAGCCTGTCCGTCATGCCGTCCACGCTCCCCTCAGTTGCCGGTCGTGAAACCGGTGATGTCGCCCACCCGGGTCAGCGCCGCGTGCGCGGCGGCCACGATCCGGTCGGGGGTGAACCCGAACTGCTCGAAGAGCACGGTGTGCGGCGCGCTGGCGCCGTAGTGCTCGATGCTCACGCACTCGCCGCTGTCGCCGACGATCGCGCGCCACGACATCGCGATGCCCGCCTCCACGCTCACCCGTGCCTTTACCCCGCGCGGCAGCACCGACTCCCGGTACGCCTCGTCCTGCGCGAAGAACCACTCCTGGCAGGGCATGGAGACGACCCGGGTGGGGGTGCCGTCGGCCTCCAGCCGCTCCCGCGCGGTGAGGCAGAGCTGCACCTCGGAGCCGGTGCCGACGAGGATCACCTGCGGCTTGCCGTTCGACGCCTCGGCCAGCACGTACCCGCCCTTGGCGACGCCCTCGGCGCCGGCCAGGTCGGTGCGGTCGAACGTCGGCAGCGCCTGGCGGCTGAGCGCCAGCGCGGTCGGCCGGTCGGTGTGCTCCAGCGCCTGCCGCCACGCCCAGACCGTCTCGTTGGCGTCGGCCGGGCGCACCACGTCCAGGCCGGGGATGGCCCGCAGCGCGGTCAGGTGCTCGATCGGCTGGTGCGTCGGGCCGTCCTCGCCGAGGCCGATCGAGTCGTGCGTCCAGACGTACGTCACCGGCAGCTTCATCAGCGCGGCCAGCCGCACCGCCGGGCGCATGTAGTCGCTGAACACCAGGAACGTGCCGCCGTACGGGCGGGTGCCGCCGTGCAGGGCGATGCCGTTGAGGATCGCGCCCATGGCGTGCTCGCGGATGCCGAAGTGCAGCGTGCGGCCGTACTCGTCACCGGGGAAGTCCTTGGTGGCGTGCGCGGCCGGGACGAACGACGGCTCGCCCTTCATCGTGGTGTTGTTGCTCTCGGCCAGGTCGGCCGAGCCGCCCCACAGCTCCGGCAGCACCGGCGCCAGGGCCTCCAGGATCTTGCCGGAGGCGGCCCGGGTGGCGACGCCCTTGGCGTCCGCCGGGAAGGTCGGCAGCGCGTCGGTCCAGCCGGTCGGCAGCGTACGGGTGGCCATCCGGTCCCACAGCGCCTTGCGCTCCGGGTTGGCCTGCGCCCAGGCGTCGAACCCGGTGGTCCACTCGGCCTGCTCCTGCGCGCCACGCTCCAGCACCTGACGGGCGTGCTTGAGCACCTCCTCGTCGACCTCGAAGGTGCGCTGCGGGTCGAAGCCGAGGATCTCCTTGGTGGCCTTCACCTCGTCCGCGCCGAGCGCCGAGCCGTGGATCTTGCCGGTGTTCTTCTTGTTCGGCGCGGGCCAGCCGATGATGGTGCGCAGCGCGATGAACGACGGCCGGCCGGTCTCCGCCTTGGCGGCCAGCAGCGCCTGGTACAGCGCCTCCACGTCCTCGTGGTAGTCGCCCTGGTCGGCGTCGCCGCTGCGCCAGTCGACGGTCTGCACGTGCCAGCCGTACGCCTCGTAGCGGGCCGCCACGTCCTCGCTCTTGGCGATGCGGGTGTCGTCCTCGATCGAGATCTCGTTGTCGTCGTAGATCACGCAGAGGTTGCCGAGCTGCTGGTGACCGGCGAGCGCGCTGGCCTCGTGGGTGATGCCCTCCTCGATGTCACCGTCGGAGGCGATGCACCAGATGTCGTGCCGGAACGGCGAGTCGGCGCGGTCCGGCTCGCTGTCGAACAGGCCGCGCTCGCGGCGGGCCGCCATCGCCATGCCGACCGCGTTGCCGAGGCCCTGGCCGAGCGGCCCGGTGGTGGTCTCCACGCCCGGGGTGTGGCCGTGCTCCGGGTGGCCCGGGGTGAGCGAGCCCCACTGGCGCAGCGCCTTGAGGTCGTCCAGCGACAGCGGGTAGCCGGAGAGGAAGAGCTGGATGTAGAGCGTCAGGCTGGAGTGGCCGGCGGAGAGCACGAACCGGTCGCGCCCGGCCCAGTTCGGGTCGGCGGGGTTGTGCCGCATGACCCGGTTGAAGAGCAGGTACGCCACCGGGGCGAGGCTCATCGCCGTCCCCGGGTGGCCGTTGCCGGATTTCTCCACGGCGTCCATGGCCAGCACGCGGACCGTGTCGACGGCCCTGCGGTCGAGGTCGGACCAGTTGAGAGCGGGAAGCTCGGGTCGGTTGGCAGCCACGATGGTTGTGCTCCTCGGCAGATGGGCGGAACCCTCACTGATGACCCTATCGAGCGGTGCTAAACGTCCGCCCGGGGATCTCAGCATGCTGTTCTGTACGGATCGCGGACGTCCGGTCGTTCAACCCCAGGTGTGACGGCTCGCACCGTTGCCGGGTCTGCGGGGCAGCCAAAACGACGCCGCGTAGTGTGTGGGGCGGTGTGTGGACCTCGACGGGTCCGGGCCGAACGACCTCCCCCCGCCGATGCCGGAAGGTGGCAATCCGTGAGCCTGATCACCGAGCGCCCCGTCAGCAACCCTGCCGGGCAGCCGCCGGTGGGCGCGGTGGC
>NZ_JAGPXV010000606.1:0-3637 GCF_018070405.1 Micromonospora sp. D75 | reverse complement strand
GGGGGGGGGGGGGGGGGGGGGGGGGGGGGGGGGGGATAGCGAGAAAGGCCGGCCGGGTGGCGTGTCACGCCTGGCCGGTCGGCCTCTTTTGCCGTCGACAACGGGGGTTTAGTGGGGGGACGGGGGAGGGCAACCCCCGTCCCCACCGATGGTGCACACACGCACGAAGTGGAATTGGCGTCCGTCGTGCGCGTCGCGCGGGAGCCGGGCCACGCGAGTGGCTCTGGTTCCACCTCCCTCCGTTTGGCGGGTGGCGGCCGGTGGCGGCGTCCGGGCTGGTCCGCCGCCGGCCTCTGGGCCGACGCGCCGGGCACGGGCGTACCCGGCGATCCAGTACTTGTATCACCGTCGATGGAAGCGCTCCCATCGGCGATGCTGCGACTGTAACGCCCGTCACGGGTTTGGAAAAGCCCCTAAACGAGATCGAAACATGGAAGCGCGTATCTGCGCTGGCCGTTGTGGTGGGAGCGCTTCCATGTCACACTCTCGTCACGCCACGCGGAGCCAGTGACGCGAGCGCGGGCCGCCGAGGGCACCCGGTGACAACCGGTGCGGCGCCCCGATCCCCGGCACGGCCGGGACGACCACCTTTCCGGACGCCTCCGTCCCCCCGCGTACGCCCCGTCGACGCGTGGAGGCGCCCCGCCGGGACCCCGAGGTCCCGGCCCGGTCCGAGGAGACACCGCCCACATGAGACTTCTGGCCAGACGTCGCCGTACGGCGATGCTCGCCGCCGCCGCCCTCGTCATAGGCGGGGTGGCCCTGCCCGCGGGCGCCGCCCAGGCCGCGCCCGCCTGCGACGTGACGTATGCGTCGAGCGACTGGAACAACGGCTTCACCGCCAACGTGACCATCAAGAACCTGGGCGACGCGCTCAACAACTGGTCGCTGAAGTTCACCTTCCCGAACAGCAGCCAGCGCGTGGTCCAGGGCTGGTCGGCCCGGTGGAGCCAGTCCGGCAGCGAGGTGACCGCCACGAACGAGTCGTGGAACGGCAGCCTGCCCACCGGCGCGTCCACCAGCATCGGCTTCAACGGCAGCTTCAGCGGCAGCAACCCGAAGCCCACCGCGTTCACCCTCAACGGGGTGGCGTGCAACGGCGCGCAGACCAACCAGCCGCCGACGGTCTCGCTGAGCGTGCCGTCCGGCCCGTTCGAGGCGCCGGCGGACGTCCCGCTGACCGCGACCGCCAGCGACCCCGACGGCACCATCAGCAAGGTCGAGTTCTACCGCAACGGCCTGCTGGTCAACACCGACACCACCGCGCCGTACGGCTACGACCTGCTCGACCTGCCGGCCGGCAGCTACACGGTGCAGGCCAAGGCGTACGACAACGCCGGCGCCTCGGCGGTCTCGGAGAAGTCGTTCACAGTGACCGCGGCCACCGGGCCGAAGCTGGTCGCCACTCCGTCCGCGGTCACCGTCAGCGAGGGCGGCAGCGCCACGGTCCGGTACACGCTCAGCGCGGCGCCCAGCGCCAACGTGCCGGTGACCCTCGCCGTCACCGGTGACAGCGACATCACCGTGTCGCCGACCACGCTGACGCTCACCCCGAGCAACTGGAGCACCGGCGTCACCGCCACGGTCTCCGCCGCGGAGGACGCCGACACGGTCGGCGGCACCGCCACGATCACCGCGTCGGCCACCGGCTACGCGCCGGTCTCCGTCGTGGCCACCGAGGCGGACAACGACAGCCCCGGCGGCGACAACGCCTACATCAAGAAGTTCCTCGACCAGTACGGCAAGATCAAGAACTCGGGGTACTTCAGCCCCGAGGGCGTGCCGTACCACTCGATCGAGACGTTGATCGTCGAGGCGCCCGACCACGGCCACGAGACCACCTCGGAGGCGTTCAGCTTCTGGCTCTGGCTGGAGGCGCAGTACGGCCGGGTCACCCAGAACTGGGCCCCGTTCAACAACGCCTGGACGGTGATGGAAAAGTACATCATCCCGTCGCACGCCGACCAGGCCACGGCCGGCTCGCCCGGCACCCCGCAGTACGCCGCCGAGCACAACCTGCCCAGCCAGTACCCGTCGACGCTGGACGCCAACGTCCCGGTCGGCCAGGACCCGCTGCGCTCGGAGCTGCAGTCCACCTACGGCACCGGTGACATCTACGGCATGCACTGGCTGCTCGACGTGGACAACACGTACGGCTACGGCCGCTGCGGCGACGGCACCACCCGGCCCGCGTACATCAACACCTTCCAGCGGGGCACCCAGGAGTCGGTGTGGGAGACCGTGCCGCAGCCGTCCTGCGACACGTTCAAGCACGGCGGCCCGAACGGCTACCTGGACCTGTTCGTCAAGGAGTCCAACGCCCCGGCCAAGCAGTGGAAGTACACGAACGCCCCGGACGCCGACGCGCGTGCCGTCCAGGCCGCCTACTGGGCGCTGACCTGGGCCAAGGCGCAGGGCAAGGCGGGCGACGTGGCGGCCACCGTGGCCAAGGCCGCCAAGATGGGCGACTACCTGCGCTACGCGCTGTTCGACAAGTACTTCAAGAAGATCGGCAACTGCGTCGGCGCGAGCACCTGCCCGGCCGCCAGCGGCCGTGACTCGGCGCACTACCTGCTCTCCTGGTACTACGCCTGGGGCGGCGCGTACGACGCCTCGCAGAACTGGTCGTGGCGGATCGGGTCCAGCCACAGCCACTTCGGCTACCAGAACCCGTTCGCGGCCTGGGTGATGACCAACGTCGCGGAGCTGAAGCCGAAGTCGCCGACCGCGGCCTCCGACTGGCAGAAGAGCCTCGACCGGCAGCTGGAGTTCTACACCTGGCTCCAGTCGGCCGAGGGCGGCATCGCCGGTGGCGCCACCAACAGCTGGGACGGCAGCTACGCCCAGCCGCCGGCCGGCACCGCCACCTTCTACGGCATGTTCTACGACGTCGACCCGGTCTACAACGACCCGCCGTCGAACCAGTGGTTCGGCATGCAGGCCTGGTCGATGCAGCGCATCGCCGAGCTGTACCTGGAGACCGGCAACGCGAAGGCCAAGGCGCTGCTGGACAAGTGGGTGCCGTGGGCGATCGCCAACACCACGCTGGGCACCGACTGGTCGATCCCGTCGGACATGAAGTGGACCGGCCAGCCGGCCAACTGGAACCCCAGCAGCCCGCAGCCGAACACCAACCTGCACGTCGAGGTGACGGTCAAGGGCCAGGACGTCGGCGTCGCCGGCGCCTACGCCCGCACGCTCATCGCGTACGCGGCGAAGTCCGGCAACACCGCGGCGAAGGACACCGCCAAGGGCCTGCTGGACGCGCTCTCGGCGGCCGCCGACAGCAAGGGCGTCTCGACGCCGGAGAAGCGCGGCGACTACAAGC
Organism: Micromonospora sp. D75; assembly: GCF_018070405.1. Lineage (NCBI taxonomy): Bacteria > Bacillati > Actinomycetota > Actinomycetes > Micromonosporales > Micromonosporaceae > Micromonospora > Micromonospora sp. D75. Next base: position 309 of record NZ_JAGPXV010000606.1, on the reverse strand, counting down.
GCTTCGACGACGTCTACAACGCCGCCGACGGCCAGGGCCTCTACATCCCCAACGGCTGGACCGGGAAGATGCCCAACGGTGACGTGATCGCCCCGGGCAAGAGCTTCCTGGACATCCGCTCGTTCTACAAGAACGACCCGGACTGGCCGAAGGTGCAGGCGTACCTGGACGGCGGTCCCGAGCCGGTCTTCAACTACCACCGGTTCTGGGCGCAGGCGGACATCGCCATGGCGTACGCCGACTACGGCACCTACTTCCCGCAGGGGTGAGGTGACCCCTCCTTCGTGGGGGGGGCGGGGGCCCCCCACC
>NZ_JAGPXV010000605.1:0-3643 GCF_018070405.1 Micromonospora sp. D75 | reverse complement strand
ACAAGCCACGCCGCCTTCGTCACCTGGGCCATGATCCACGTCATGGTCACCCGCCTGGCCCGACACACGAAACCGGCCCAGGCAACCCACACCTGAGCCGGAATCTCAAACACTCACTTAACGCCTCGTGCATAAGAAGGGGCCCTTCCTAACGGTTGAGCAGCGCCGCGAGCAGCTCCAGGTCCGCCCCGAGCAGGCTCTCCATCTGGTGTACGCCGTCGGCGGGCGCCAGCGGCACCTCGGCCGGAACGGCCAGCACCGCCGCACCGGCTGCCAGCGCGCTCGCCACGCCGGTCGGTGAGTCCTCGATCGCCACGCACCGCTCGACCGGTACGCCCAGCAGACGCGCGGCGGTCAGGTACGGCTCCGGGTGCGGCTTGGCCGCGTCCACCTCGTCGCCGCATACCACCGCGTCGAAGCTGTCCCGGCCCAGCGTGTCCAGGGCCACCTCGACCAGGGACCGGCCACTGGAGGTGACCAGCGCGGTGGGGATGCCGGCGTCCCGTACCGCCCGCAGCAGCGCCAGCGCGCCCGGACGCCAGCGCAGCCCGGTGCGGAACAGCTCCAGGATCCGGGCGCTGATCCAGTCGGCGCTTTCCTGCACGTCCCGCTCCGGCTGGCCCAGGTCGTCGTGCACGATCCGCATCGCGTCGGCCATCCCGGTGCCGACGATCGCGCGGCGGGCGTCGTCGGACAGGACACCGCCGTACACGGCGGCCAGTTCCTGCAACGCGACGTCCCACAGCTTCTCGCTGTCGACCAGCGTGCCGTCCATGTCGAAGAGCACGGCGGCGGGGTGCTTGCTGCTCAGCGGGGGCCTCCTTCGATACGCGTACCCCGCCGATCCTGCCAGCCGCGCCGGGCCCGCCCGTCACCGTCCCCGCCCCTGGTGACCCGCGGCATCACCCGAGACCGCACGCGCCCAGCGACTTCTCGTATCCCCGGAAGAACGAATCGCTGCGCTGCTCGGCGGTGCCGTGCGAGCCCTCGGCGAACCACGGCTGGTCGGGGTCGTCGCCGACCGCCAGCAGCCCTTCCCGGAACTCCTCCAGGTCGCCGTCCTCCAGCTCCAGCACCCCGGCGCGCACGCTGTCCCCGAGGTACGCCCCGGCCATGCAGTCGGCCTGCAGCTCCTGCTGGATGGTGAAGTTGTAGCGGATGCCGAGCCGCACCTGCATGCCGTGGGCGTACTCGTGGCCGAGCAGGTAGAACAGGAACGCGTCGCCGATCTGCCGGAACGCCGCCACCGACCAGTTCACGTCGTAGGCGATGAAGTCGCCGGCCGAGCAGTACACGGCGTTGTTGCGGGGCAGCGCCTGCCCGGCGCAGGCCACCTCGCCCTCCCGGCTGTAGGGCACCACCCGCCGGATCGGGGTGAAACGCTGACCGGAGGCGCGGAACTGCTGCGCCCAGTAGCGTTCGGCCAGCCGGACCGCGTCCTCGATGTCCTGCTTGAATTCGGCGACGCTCGTGGTGCCGTCCGCCCGGGTGGTCTGCGACTCGGGCTGCGCGCTGCGCGGGGGTACGGGCTGCTGCGGCTCGCCCTGGTCGACGCCGCCGGCCATGCAGCCGGCCGCGACCAGCGCGGCCACCACCAGCCCGGCGATCGGCCCGCGCCCCTGACGTCCCGCCCTGTCCCCCACCATGACCTCCCGGTTTTCGTACCCGTGTCCCGCAGCAGTACCCCCGGCGGACGCCGGTGATGCTCACCGGCTCACACGCACGGCCGCCGGGAAACGTTCACCAGGCGACGGCGTCCCGGGCGCCCGCGCCGGTCACGCTGGATCGGCCCGGGTACCGTCGCCGGGATGGAGCCGCACCCGTCGTACGCCGGAATTGTCTACTGGCGACGTAGCCTCTGGAACGGCCTGCGGTGCGTGCCGGTGCTGATGACCCTCGACGAGGGCTGGCTGCGGGCCGGCGACCGGCGCGGCGCGGAGGTGTTCGCCGCGCCCGTCGGGCAGGTCGAGGCCCGGGGAACGATCTTCGGCACGATGCTGCTCACCGTCGGCGGCCACCGGTACGCCCTGGTCGGCGTGGGCGCCACCGTCTCACCGCCACCGAGCAGGGAACAACTGCGGCGGCTGGACGAGCTCACCGCCCGCGCCGAGCCGGTGCCGGACCTCGCGTCCTGGTGGGAGACGCTGGCGCGGGCCGGCGTGACGGTGCGCTGAGCGGCGTGGTCAGTCCAGGCCGCGCATGATGTGCGGTTCGCCGTCGTCGTCGCCGAAGCAGCGGTGCAGCACCTGGGCACGCGCCCACAGGTCCAGGCTGCTCGGCGGTCCGACCGGCCCGGTGCCGGCGGGCGCGCTCAGCACGGGAGCCGGGTCCGGCGGGACCTGCGACGTCACCTCGTCGGTCATGTCCGCCCCTTTCGTCGTACCCATGCTCGCCCTCGGGCGTTTCCGCCACGTCAACGCCGACGGCGGGGGCGTGGACGCGCCGCCTGGTCCGGCGTCGGCCCGTACTCCGGTGACGGTAGTCCGCCGGGCCGCCGAGCACAGCCGTATTCCCGACGTCGCCGCAGGTGGCGGCCGGTGATCACGCCTGCGGACCGGGCGGGCCGCAGGTGTCGCCGCGCCGGGCGTCGCGACCCTCGCGCCCGGCTACGGTCTGACGCATGACTGTCGTCCGGTCCATCCTGCTGTTCCTGCTCGCCGCGCTCGCCGAGATCGGCGGCGCCTGGCTGGTGTGGCAGGGCTGGCGGGAGAACCGCGGCCTGCTCTGGGTCGCCGCCGGGGTGATCGCGCTCGGCGCCTACGGATTCGTCGCCACGTTCCAGCCGGACCCGAACTTCGGCCGCATCCTCGCCGCCTACGGCGGCGTGTTCGTCGCCGGGTCGCTCGCCTGGGGCATGGTCGTCGACAAGTTCCGGCCCGACCGCTACGACCTCGCCGGCGCGGCCATCTGCCTGGTCGGCGTCGCGATCATCATGTACGCGCCGCGCGCGAGCTGACGGCGCGGTGATGAGTTTCCGCGCCCGTACCCGTCACACCTGCGACAGACCACGACGAGGCGGGAGGATGACGTGATGGGTGCGGAGCCACGGCGGGCGGAGCTGGGCGTACGCGATCTGGGTGAGGTCGACGAGCCGGCGTTCGCCGGGCTGGCGCAGCGGCACCGGCGGGAGCTGCACGTGCACTGCTACCGGATGCTCGGATCGTTCGAGGACGCCGAGGACACCGTCCAGGAGACGTTCCTGCGCGCCTGGCGGCGGCGCGAGACGTTCGCCGGCCGCTCCACGTTCCGGGCCTGGCTGTACCGCATCGCCACGAACGCCTGCCTGGACCTGCTGGCCAAGTGCCGTCCCGAGCCGGCGACCGGCGGCGAGGTGCGGTGGCTGCAGCCCTACCCGGACCGGCTGCTCGACGAGCTGCCCGCGACCGGCGCGGACGAGCCGGAAGCCGTCGCGGTGGCGCGGGAGACGATCGAGCTGGCGTACCTGGTCGCGGTGCAGCACCTCGCGCCACGCCCGCGTGCCGTGCTGATCCTGCGTGACGTGCTCGGCTGGCCGGCCAAGGACGTCGCGGAACTCCTGGGCGACTCGGTCAACTCGGTGAACAGCGCGTTGCAGCGCGCCCGCGCCGGCATGCGGGAACACCTGCCCGCGCAGCGGCAGGACTGGACCGGCGACGAGACCGAC
>NZ_JAGPXV010000604.1:0-3651 GCF_018070405.1 Micromonospora sp. D75 | reverse complement strand
TCCTTGATCCGCTCGATCGAGTACTTCACGTCGGCAGCGGTCACCTTGCGGCCGCTGTGGAAGTACGCGTTGTCGCGCAGCTTGAACGTCACGGTCTGGCCGTCCGCGCTCAGCTCCCACGACTCGGCGATCGCCGGCTTGATCTCGCCCCGGTACGACTGCACGAGCGACTCGTAGATCTGCTCGTTGATGACGAAGGCCGAGGTCTCCGACATCCGGTGCGGGTCGAGTTCGTTGGCGTCCAGCCGGATCATGATCCGCAGGCGGCCACCGGACTTCGGCGTGCCGGCTGCCTGCGTCTCGTCCTCGAGCTTGACGTTGCTGGTGAGGCCGTCGCTGGCGTTGCCACCGGACTTGCCCGACGGCGGCTCGCCGCCTCCGCAGCCGGCCGCGAGCGTCGTCACGACGCCCACCGCCAGCGCTCTCATCAGAATTCGGGTACGCATCAGTCTCCTTGGCAGTGTCACGATTAGCGCTTCATCGCGCGGCCGGCTTCCATGCCTCCCCATAGACCCGAAGCCAGTTGCCGCCGAGGATCTTGATCACGTCCTCCGGCGAGAATCCGCCGGCCAGAAGCGCCTCGGTGATGTTGGGGAAGTCCGCGGCGTCGTCCATGCCGATCGCCCGGCGCTCCTCCCATCCGAAGTCACCGAGCAGGTTCTGGTGCTCCTTCGAGTTCGCCTGCGCGATGCTCTTGAGCTGCGCGATCCGCATCTCCTCGGTCCACGTCTCGTCGTAGTCGGTGGCGACGGCGACGTGGTCGACGCCGGCCACCTCCACCACACGGCAGACGTGCTCCACGAAGCGGGTCAGGTCCGGACGACGGGACGGGTCCTCCGGGTGGTACAGGAACCCCGACAGGGTGGTGATGCCCATGACGCCGCCCTGCTCGGCGAGGCGCCGCAGGTATCCGTCCGACTTGGCGCGGATGTGCGGCGACAGCGCGTCGCAGAAGGCGTGCGTGACGACGACCGGCTTGTCCGAGGCGTCCATCGCGTCCAGGCCGGTGCGCTCGCCGCTGTGCGAGACGTCGACCAGCACGCCCAGCTGGTTCATCGCCTTGACGAAGGCGCGGCCCCGGTGCGTCAGCCCCGAGTCGGTGTCCTCGCCGCAGCCCGCGCCGAGCAGGTTCTGCCGCTGGTAGGTCAGCTGAAGGATGCGGACGCCCAGGTCGTGGAACGTGCCGAGCAGGTCGAGGTCACCCCCGATCATCTCGGTGTCCTGCGGGCCGAGGATGACGGCCTCCTTGCCCTCGGCCTTGGCCCGGTGGATGTCGTCCACGGTCAGGGCGAGCAGCACCTCGTCCGGGTGTGCGTCGATCCACCTGCGGCAGCGGTTGACCTCGCGCAGGGCGGTGACGGTGTCCGCGTACGGCCGGGTGACCGTGTGGTTGACCGCGGTGACGCCTCCTCGCCGGATCCGGTCGAGGTGGGCGTCGCTCAGCTCGATGACCGTGCTTCCGTCCACCACTGTTGCGGCGGCGTGCAGGTCGGCGGCGGAACGAACGGGTTGGGCGGTGGCGGCAGTCTTCACGTCATCTCCAGATCATCGGAAGATGCCGAGACTCTACGAGCCACGCCAGTTATTGTCCATGAAATCTCAGCAACTCGTCGGTAGACAGCTTTGAAGCGACGAATTTCGTCGTTATAGCTCTAGCAAACCGATCGAGGGTGCCCGTCCGGCGCGAATCCGCCATAGCGCGAGAAGACCCTTATGGAGGACAAATACGGCATGGTGCACAGTGGACCGGCGCGGGTCACACCGGACACGAGAAGCGCCCGGCCGGAGCCGGGCGCTTCGTCGAGAGGTTCGACCTTCACGCGGTGAGCGCGATGTACTTCTCCTCCAGGAACTCCAGGATGCCCTCGGAGCCGCCCTCCCGGCCGAGGCCGCTCTGCTTGACCCCGCCGAACGGGGCGGCCGGGTCGCTGACGACGCCCCGGTTCACGGCCACCATCCCGGCTTCCAGACGCCGGGCGACGGCCATCGCCTCCCGCTCCTCACCGAAGACGTACGCCATCAGGCCGTAGACGGTGTCGTTCGCCATCTCGACCGCGTCGTCGACGTGGTCGAAGCGGATCACCGCGGTGACCGGCCCGAAGATCTCTGTCGTGGTGATGGTGGAGCCGTGCACCACACCGGTCAGCAGCGTCGCGTCGTAGAACGCGCCGTGGCCCGGAGACCGTCCGCCGCGCACCACGGTGGCCCCCTGCGCGACGGCGGTCCGGACCAGGTCCGCCACCTTGTCCCGCTCGGCAACCGAGACGAGCGCGCCCAGGTCGTTCGCCCGGTCGAGCCCCGGCCCGACCGACACCGCGGCGAGGGCGGCGTCCATCCGGGCGACGAACTCGTCGTGCACCGAGGAATGGACGTAGAAGCGGTTGGCCGCGGTGCAGGCGGACCCGCCGTTGCGCATCTTGGCCAGCAGAGCGCCCTCCACTGCGGTGTCCAGGTCCGCGCTCGGCAGCACGATGAGCGGGGCGTTGCCGCCGAGCTCCATCGACGTGCTGACCACGCTGTCCGCGCAGGCGTGCAGCAGCTCACGGCCGACCTCGGTGGAGCCGGTGAAGGAGAGCTTGCGGACCTCGGGACGGTCGATCATCCGCTTCACCAGCGGGCCGGTCGGCACCGGAGTGACCAGGTTGACCACGCCACGCGGCACGCCGGCACGGCGCAGGACCTCCACGACGTAGGCGGCGGTCAGCGGCGTCTCCCGCGCGGGCTTGAGGATGGTCGTGCACCCGGCCGCCAGCGCCGGGCCGAGCTTGCGCGTGGCCATCGCGGCCGGGAAGTTCCACGGCGTGACCAGCAGGGACACGCCGATGGGTTGCCGGTCCACGACGATCCGCTTGTCCCCCGCCGGGGAGAGGCGGTAGTCGCCCGGCACCCGGACGGCCTCCTCGGCGAACCAGCGGAAGAACTCCTTGGCGTAGTTGGCCTCGCCGATCGCGTCCGCCCACGACTTGCCGTTCTCCCGCACCATCAGCTCGGCGAAGACCTCGACCTCGTCGGTGAGGATCTCGTACGCCCGGCGCAGCAGCTCACTGCGCTCGCGCGGGGCGGTCGCGGCCCAGGCGGGCTGGGCCGCCGCCGCGGCGTCCACGGCCGCCATGCAGTCCTGCTCCGTCGCGACGGCGAACCGGGCGATGGTGGAGAGGTCGGCGGGGTCGGTCACGTCGAACCGGCGGCCGTCGGAGCCGGGCCGCCACTGCCCGTCGATGAAGAGGTCCGCGAGCAGGTTCACCTGAGACTCCCATTCGCCATGGCGCCGTCGTGGGCGCGTTCCAGGATGTCGAGCAGCAGCTCGCGGGACGGGTCCACCGGCGCGGCCGCGATCAGCCGGGTGGACCTGAGCCCCAGCTCGGCGATCTGCGGAAGCTGGCTGCGCATCAGCCCGATCTCGGCGAGCGTGCGCGGCACGCCGATCTCCCGGTTGATCTCGACCACCCGGGCGAGCGTCCGCGCCGCGGAGGCGTCCGCGGCCGGGACCGCTTCGAGCGCCGCGCCGAGCGCCGCGAGCCGCTCGGCGACCGCCGGCTGCGCCGTCAGCGTGTCGATGACGTACGGGAGCATCAGCCCGGTGCCGAGCCCGTGCGGAGTCTTGGTGAGCGCGCCGATCGGGTACTGCAGGGCGTGGCACAGGTGGGTGCC
>NZ_JAGPXV010000603.1:0-3654 GCF_018070405.1 Micromonospora sp. D75 | reverse complement strand
GGTCTGCCCCGACCTGGACAGCGTGCTCTACACGCTCGGCGGCGGCGCCGACCCGGAACGCGGCTGGGGCCGGGTCGGCGAGACCTGGACGGTGAAGAACGAGCTGGCCGCGTACGGCGCGGAGCCGAGCTGGTTCGGTCTGGGCGACAAGGACATCGCCACCCACCTGGTCCGCACCACGATGCTCAACGCCGGCTATCCGCTGTCCCAGGTCACCGAGGCGCTGGCGGCGCGCTGGCAACCGGGCGTACGGCTGCTGCCGGCCACCGACGAGCGCCTGGAGACCCATGCCGTCGTCACCGACGAGCAGGGGCGGCGCGCGATCCACTTCCAGGAGTGGTGGGTGCGGTACCGCGCCGACGTACCCACCGACCGGTTCGTCTTCGTGGGCGCCGAAGCGGCGAAGCCCGCGCCCGGCGTGGTGGAGGCGATCGCCGCCGCGGACGTGGTGCTGATCGCGCCCAGCAACCCGGTCGTCAGCATCGCCCCGGTGCTGGCCGTGCCCGGCCTGCGCGACGCGGTGACCGGCGGGCCGGCCCCGGTGATCGGGGTGTCACCGATCATCGGCGGCGCGCCGGTACGCGGCATGGCCGACCGCTGCCTCGCCGTGCTCGGCGTGGAGTGCAGCGCGGCCGGGGTGGCCGGCCTCTACGGCGCCCGGTCCACCGGCGGGCTGCTCGACGGCTGGCTGGTGGCGCCGGAGGACGAGGGCACGGCGGTGCCGGACGTGGTGGTCCGCGCGGCGCCGCTGCGGATGACCGACGAGGCGGCGACCGCCGCGATGGTGCGCGCCGCGATGGAGCTGATGTGAGGCTGGAGATTCTGCCGGTGCAGGGCATCGGCGACGTGACCGAGGGCGACGACCTGGCGGCGCTGATCGCCGGCGCGGCGCCGTGGCTGCGCGACGGCGACGTGCTGGTGGTCACCAGCAAGATCGTGTCGAAGGCGGAGGGCCGGCTGGTCGACGTGCCCGCCGACGGTCCGGAACGGCTCGAGGCGCGGGACCGGATCCTGGACGGCGAGACCGCCCGGGTGGTGGCGACGCGGGGCGCCACCCGGATCGTGCAGACCCACCACGGGTTCGTGATGGCCTCCGCCGGCATCGACGCGTCGAACGTGGACAAGACCCGCCTGGTGCTGTTGCCGGCCGACCCGGACGCCTCCGCGCGGGCGTTGCGTGCCGCGCTGCGCGACCGGTACGGCCTCGACGTCGCCGTGATCGTCAGCGACACCATGGGCCGCCCGTGGCGCAACGGGCTCACCGACGTGGCGCTCGGGGTGGCGGGCATGCCGGCGATCCGCGACCACCGGGGCGAGGTCGACCCGTACGGCAACGAACTGTTCGTCACCCAGATGGCGGTGGTCGACGAACTGGCCGGCGCCGGCGAGCTGATCAAGGGCAAGTGCGACCAGGTGCCGGTCGCGGTGGTCCGGGGTTATCTCGGCACCCCCCGGGACGACGACGAGGGCGCCCGGGCGCTCGTCCGCGACGCCTCGATGGACCTGTTCTCGCTCGGTACCGCCGAGGCGCGCGCCGCCGGCCTGCGGGCGGCGGCGACGCTGCCGGACCGGGCCGGGCCGGAGCCCGCCGACGCGGACGCGGTGCGGCGGGCGATCGGCTCGGTGGCCGACGTGGTAGCGCCGGGCACGACCTTCACGCACGTCACAGACGACGAGGTACGCGCCGGGCTCGCCGCCACCGTGCCCGGCTGGCCCGCCTCGGCCACCGGCCTGCTGCTCGGCGCGGCGCCGACCCCGCTCGACCCGGCGGACCTGGTCCGGTTCGGCGCGGACGTGCAACGCCTGCGCGCCGCGCTGGCCGCCGAGGGAATCGGTTCCGTCCTGCTCCCGCCCCCGGCCGGCAGCGCCGCCAGCGCCACGCTGGCGCTCTGAGACGGCCCGGCGGAGGTCAGGCGTCGAGGACGGCTCGGCCCAGCGGCGTCAGCGTGTGCAGGACGGTGTTGCGCTCGCGCTGGCTGACCAGCAGCCCGGCGTTGCGCAGCACTGTGGTGTGCTGGCTGGCCGCGGCGGCGGAGATGTGCAGCCGGCGGGCCATCTCGCCGGTCGTGCAGCCCTCGTCGGCGGCATGCAGCACCCGCGACCGGGTGCGGCCGATCAGGGCCGCGAGCGCCTCGCCCTGCGGTGACCCGGCGGCGCCGGACGCCGGTGTCAGGCCGGCCAGCCGGTCCACCGGGTAGACGAGCACCGGCGGCAGGGTCGGGTCGACGAGCGCCACCGGGGTACGCGAGCAGAAGAACGACGGGACGAGCAGCAGCCCGCGCCCGTCCAGGTGCAGTTCCCGGGTGTCCGGATAGTCGAGCACCTCCAGCACGCCGGAGTTCCACCGCATGTTCGGACGCAGGCTGGCCAGCAGCCCTTCGGCGCCGCCGTCGAGCATGGCGCGGGCACGCCGGGCCCGGTCCGCCTCGACCGCTGCCTGCACCCGGGCCCAGTACGGCGTGACGGCCAGCGACTGGTATCGCGCCATGGAGTCGGTGAGGTGGTGCAGTGTCTCCGGCTCACCCCGGGCGAGCGCCGTCGCCGAGGGCGGCAACGTGGTCTCCTCGGCGAGCCGGGTCAGGTCGCGGCGCAGCATGTCCGTAGGGGTGCCGCGGACCGCGTCCAGCCCCACCTCGAAGCCCTCCCGGCTGGCGAACGGGGTGAGGAAGTCGGGGAAGTAGCCGCGCGGCGGGTTGAGCGCGAGGAGCAGGCGGTACTGCTCGGCGTCGCTGTCGGTGCGCAGCCCGTGCGCCACGGTCCGCCGCCATGTGGTCATCATCGGGTCGCGGCTGCGCCCCTGGAGCAGGTGCAGGCTGAGAACCAGCTCCCAGAGCGGGTCCGCGCGCGGGGCGACCCGGGTCCGCAGGACGTCTTCGCCCGAGAAAACGATCTTCAACATGGAGTGCTCCCGTGCGGACGGCGGGGGTGCCCGCCACGGCTCGACTTTACCCGTCGGCAGTAATCTCCATCTTTAAGCCTGAGGTGAAAGACCTCGACGGTGAGGTGACCGGTTCGGCAAACTCTTCCTTGCCCGCCGACGCCGGGGCGCAGTCTCGACCCGGTCGCCGGCTGACGGGCGTGGCCGGGCGGCACCACGAGGGTCTGCGACATCGTCGCAGGGGTGCCGCCCGGCTTTCGCTCGTCCGCCGGTGGGTCGCCGCGCCGGCGTACCGTGGTGGCGCTCGTAGAGTGTCCGGGTGCCCGACACCGATCTCACCACGTACGCCGACCTGCACGCCGACGCCGTCGCGGCGCTGAGCCGCTGGACGGCGACCAGCCCCGCCGCCGGCGCCGCCCGGGACCGGACGCTGGCGCTGCTGGCCGACGGGCCGGCGGCGATGAGCCGGACACACCGGGCGGGGCACGTCACCGCCAGCGCGCTCGTGCTCGACCCGGACGGCCGGGTGCTGCTCTGCCTGCACGGCAAGATCCGCAGGTGGGTGCAGCTCGGCGGGCACTGCGAGCCGGGCGACCGGACGCTGGTGGCGGCCGCGCTGCGCGAGGCCACCGAGGAGTCCGGCATCGCCGGTCTGACGATCGAGCCGGAACCGATCGACGTGGACATCCACCAGGTCGCCTGCCAGGGCGGGTCGTTCCACTACGACGTCCGGTACGCGGTGCTGGCCCCGGCGGGGTCGTTCTATCATGTGCGCG
>NZ_JAGPXV010000602.1:0-3668 GCF_018070405.1 Micromonospora sp. D75 | reverse complement strand
GGCCAGGGGCGCGGCGATCCCCCACGGCGTCTCCTCGCCGATGGCGATGTTGCGCGGCGGCGCGAACTCCACCACGTGCGCCGGCCCGGCCAGCGGCAGCAGCGCGGCGTCGCCGCTGACCCGGACCGCCCGGCGGGCGGCGGCCAGCCCGATCGGTGAGCCGTCGGCCGGTGGCGTGCCGGCGACCCGGCGGGCGCGGGCGGCGACGCTCCAGGCGGCGAGCTGACCGACGCGCTTGGCCGCCTCGGCGAGCCGCTCCTCGGGCAGCTGGCCGCTGATCACCGCGGCGACGATCGCGTCGCGCAGCTCGCGGGCGTCGGCCTCGGTGGCCCGTTCCCCGCCCACGCAGATCGCGTCCGCGCCGGCCACGAGCGCGCGTACCGCGGCGCCGGTGAAGCCGTACCGGTCGGCCACCGCCCGCATCTCCACCGCGTCGGTGACCACCACGCCGCCGAAGCCCATCTCCTCGCGCAGCAGCCCGCCCAGCACGCGCGGGCTGAGCGTGGCGGGCAGTTCCGGGTCCAGCGCCGGCACCAGCAGGTGGCCGGTCATCACCGCCTGCGCCCCGGCGGCCACGGCGGCCCGGAACGGGGCCAGCTCGACCGCGTCGAGGCGGGCCCGGTCGCCGCCGATGCGGGGCAGGTCGTGGTGCGAGTCGACCCGGGTGTCGCCGTGTCCGGGGAAGTGCTTGGCGCAGGCGGCGACGCCGCCGGACTGCAGGCCGCGTACCCAGGCGGCGGTGTGCCGGGCGACCAGGTCCGGGTCGGCGCCGAACGCGCGCACCCCGATCACCGGGTTGGCCGGGTTGGAGTTGACGTCGGCGTCCGGGGCGTAGTCCAGAGTGACGCCGACGGCTGCCAGTTCGGCGCCGAGGTCGCGGGCGACCTCCTCGGTCAGCGCCGGGTCGTCGATCGCGCCGAGCGCGTAGTTGCCGGGCCGGGAGCTGCCCCGGGCGGACTCGATCCGGGTGACGTCGCCGGCCTCCTCGTCGATCGCCACGATGACGTCCGGCCGCTCGGCCCGCAGGTTCGCGGTGAGCGTGGCGACCTGCTCGTGGTCGACGACGTTGCGGGCGAACAGGACGACCGAGCCGAGCCCTTCGCCGAGCCAGCGGCACACCCACGGCGGCGGCGTGGTGCCGACGAACCCCGGTTGCAGGACGGCGGCGGCGAGCGCCGCCAGATCTCCGGTCGATCCCTCGGTCCGCTCGCTCATGTGCTGTCGTACCCCCGTCTCCCCCACGGACCCGCCGGGGCCGGCGGGTGCTGACATGGTCACACCGCGCAGCTAAATAGTCAACAATCCTTACTGTTAGGCGGTGGCGTCCCGCGACCTCCCGTGGGAGAGTTCCCACATGTCCGCCCTGCCGCTCGCCGACGCCACCAGCGCCGCCGACATCCCCGGCGTACGGCTGCTCGGCCTGATCGTCGGCGGCCTGTTCCTGCTGATCGCCATCCGCGCCATGTTCCGCCGCTGATCCGCACCGGGCGGGTGAGCGGCGCAGGCGGTTTCGCGCGGGATCGCCGGGGGTAGCTGAGGCGCTTGATGAAACTGACCACTCACTCCTCCAGCCTGCGCCGGGCGGCACGGAACCTGTTCGGCTGGACCGCGCTGCGGCCCAACCAGCTCGCCGCCATGCGCGCCGTGATGAAGCGCCGCGACGCGCTGGTGGTGCTGCCCACCGGCGCCGGCAAGTCGGCGATCTACCAGATCCCGGCCAGCCTGATCCCCGGCCCCACGGTGGTGATCTCCCCGCTGCTGGCGTTGCAGCAGGACCAGATCGCCGCGCTCAACGAACGGCAGCGTCCGGAGCTGCGCGCGGTGCGGATCAGTTCGGACGAGAGCGCCGCCCAGCAGGCCGAGGCGATCGAGGACATCCGGGCCGGGCGGGCGGAGTTCCTGTTCATCACGCCGGAGGCGCTGAGCAACCCGGACCGGCTCGCCGAGGTCCGGGAGCTGAAGCCGGCGCTGGTGGCGATCGACGAGGCGCACTGCATCTCGGCGTGGGGCCACGACTTCCGCCCGGACTACCTGGCGCTGGGCCACCTGATCGACGGCCTGGGCCGCCCGCCGGTGGTGGCGCTCACCGCCACCGCCTCCCCGCCGGTACGCGACGACATCATCGCCCGGCTGCGGCTGCGCGAGCCCGAGGTGGTGGTCTCCGGGCTGGACCGGCCCAACCTCTTCCTCGAGGTGGCCCACTGCCCCACCGACGACTACCGGTGGCGGCGGCTGATCGCGCTGCTGCGCGACGACGAGCGGCCCGGCATCATCTACGTGCCGACCCGGCGCGCGGCCGAGGAGCTGGCCGAGCGGCTCACCGGCGCCGGTTTCCCGGCCGAGTTCTACCACGGCGGCATGCCCACCGCGGCCCGGCACGAGCTGCACGAGGCGTTCCTCGCCGACCGGGTGCCGATCATGGTGGCCACGTCGGCGTTCGGCATGGGCATCGACAAGCCGAACATCGCCTGGGTGGTGCACATGGCGCTGCCCGACTCGCCGGACAGCTACTTCCAGGAGATCGGCCGCGCCGGGCGCGACGGCTCACCGGCCCGGGTGCTGCTGCTGTGGCGCGCCGAGGTCGTCGGCCTGCAGCGCTAGTTAAGCGGCGGGCTGCCGGACGAAAAGGAGCTGACCGAGCTGGCCGCGGTGCTGCGCGGCAAGGCCCGCAACCGCAAGGAGCTGCGCGAGCTGACCGGGCTCGGCCCGCGCAAACTGGGCCAGTACCTGTCCCTGCTGGAGCAGGTCGGCGCCGCCGAGCCACGCGCCCGGCAGCGCATCGGCGCGCCCCGGTACGCCCCGGCGGCCGCCGAGTCCGGCCGGGCCGCGCTGGCCGAGGCGGAACGGCAGCAGACGGTGACCCGGTCGCGTACCGACATGATGCGCGCGTTCGCCGAGACCACCGGATGCCGGGGCCAGGCCCTGCTGGCGTACTTCGGCGAGCAGATGCACGAGGTCTGCGGGCACTGCGACAACTGCCACGCCGGCACCAGCGTGGCCGCCGACGGCGCGGTCGGGCCGTTCCCCGTGCACAGCCAGGTGCGTCACCCGGAGTGGGGCGCCGGCCTGGTGCTCAGCTACGAGGAGGACCGGATGACTGTGCTCTTCGACGAGGTCGGTTACAAGACGCTCTCCGTGCCCGTGGTGTCCGAACAGGGACTGCTGGAACTCGACTAGCCTGACCCGGGCGCCGCGGCGGCGCCCGTCGACGAACGACGACCACGGCGAAAGGGGCCTGATCGTGATCGAGCAGCCGGCGTACACCCGGTTCGGCGTCTCCGACGAGGAGTGGGGGCTGCTGGTGGGGCTGCCGCAGTCGGTGCTCACCGCGGCGGCCGCCGCCGAGTCCGACGGCACCCGCCGCACCATGGCCGAGAACGCCGCCGGGCTGCAGACCATCGCCGCCGGCCGCGAGTCGGCGAGCCCGCTCGTCGCGGCGGTGGCCGGCGAGATCGTCGACCGGGTCGGCGACCCGGAGACCGGCGCGGAGCTTCCGGTGCTCACGCCCGAGGACCCGAAGGCGATGATCGAGGACGTGCTGGCCCGGGCCGGCCAGGCCGCCGCCCTGCTCGCCGCCCGGGTGGACGAGGGCCAGGCCGGGGCGTACCGGCACTGGCTGGTGGACATCGCCGAGCAGGTGGTGGGCGCGGACTCCACCGGCGGCATCC
>NZ_JAGPXV010000601.1:0-3673 GCF_018070405.1 Micromonospora sp. D75 | reverse complement strand
GCCTGACCGGAGCCATGCCGGTCGAGTGACGGGGGTGAGCCCGCCCACTACCGCCTCGCGCTGCCGTGGCGGAGTGGGCGAAGCGCCGTACACTTGTCTCCGATTACTGACCTGGCGCGCCCCGATTGCGCGCTCATGGGCGATCTTGCGGGCGATTCGGCGGCGTGACAGGCCGCGGCGGGCCATCGCGAAGATGCGCCCCGCTCGAGAGGCATTTCTTGACCACGTTCGCTGAATCCAGCACGTCCCCGTCCGTCGACCCGAACTCCGACGCCGTCGACTTCGCGTCGCTCGGCCTGCCCCGGCAGCTCGTCGAGGCGCTCGCCCGCCAGGGCATCACCACCCCGTTCGAGATCCAGCGGGCCACCCTGCCCGACTCGCTCGCGGGCCGCGACGTACTCGGCCGGGGCCAGACCGGCTCGGGCAAGACGCTCGCCTTCGGCCTGCCGGTGATCGCCCGGGTCGCCGACCGCAACCGGGCCCGGCCGCTGCACCCCCGCGCGCTCGTCCTGGTCCCCACCCGTGAACTCGCCATGCAGGTGAACGACGCCCTCGTGCCGCTCGGCAAGTCGGTGGGCGTCTTCCTGAAGACCGCCGTCGGCGGCGTGCCGTACGACCGGCAGATCGACGCGCTGCGCCGCGGCGTGGAGATCGTCGTGGCCACCCCGGGCCGGCTCGGCGACCTGATCGAGCGCGGCGTATGCCGGCTCGACGACGTCGAGATCACCGTGCTGGACGAGGCCGACCAGATGGCCGACATGGGCTTCCTGCCCGAGGTCACCCAGCTGCTGTCGAAGACCCCGGCGGACGCGCAGCGGCTGCTGTTCTCGGCCACCCTGGACAACGACGTCGACACGCTCGTCAAGCGGTTCATGACCGACCCGGTCACCCACTCGACCGCGCCGGCCACCGCCGCCGTGTCCACCATGGACCACCACCTGCTGCTGATCCCGCCGCACGACAAGTTCGCGGTCGCCGCGTCCATCGCCGCCCGCGAGGGCCGCACCATGCTGTTCGCCCGTACGCAGCTCGGCGTGGACCGGCTGGTCGAGCAGCTCGCGGCCGTCGGCGTGCGGGCCGGTGGGCTGCACGGCGGCAAGACCCAGCGAATGCGTACCAAGACGCTCGCCGAGTTCCGCGAGGGCCGCACGCCCGTGCTGGTCGCTACCGACGTGGCGGCCCGCGGCATCCACGTCGACGGCGTGTCGCTGGTGCTGCACGTGGACCCGCCGAAGGACCCGAAGGACTACCTGCACCGGGCCGGCCGTACGGCCCGGGCCGGCGAGTCGGGCGCGGTGGCGACGCTCGTGCTGCCCAAGCAGCGCCGCACCACTCTGGCCATGATGGAGAAGGCGGGCGTCGAACCGGCCGAGACCCGGGTCCGGGCGGGCGACGAGGCGCTGGCCGAGCTGACCGGCGCGCGCGAGCCCAGCGGCGTACCCGTCCGGGACGAGCCGGAGCCGCGGCGCGGCGGCCCGCGCCGCTTCGGCGACCGGGACGGCCGGGGCTTCGACCGGGGTGGCCGGGGCGGCTTCTCCGACCGTGGCGAGCGCCGGTTCGGCGACCGCGACGGCCGGGGCGAGCGCCGCTACGGCGACCGGCCCACGGGCGAGCGGTCCGGCGACCGGTTCGCGGACCGTGGCGGTGACCGCCGGTTCGGCGACCGTCCGGCGGGCGAGCGCTACTCGGGCGAGCGGTCCGGTGGCGGCGAGCGCCGCTTCGGGCGGCCGGAGCGTCGCGACGACCGGAGCTTCGGCGACCGGCGGTCCGACGGCCGGAGCTTCGGCGAGCAGCGGTCCGACGACCGTGGCCAGCGCAGCGACCGCTTCGGCGGCCAGCGCGACGACAGGCGTTTCGGCGAGCGCGCCGACCGCCCGTTCGGGGACCGGCACCGGCCGGCGGCCGGGCGCGGGTACGACCGCGACGAGCGGCGGTACGACGACCGGCCGGGTGGCTTCGGAGACCGTCGCCAGGAGGACCGCCCGCACGCCGAGCGGCGTTTCGGTGACCGGGGCGACGCGCGCCCGGCCGAGCGCCGGAGCGGCGGTTTCCGGGCCGAGGGGCGGGGCCGGGACGACCGGCGCGGCTTCGGCGGGCGACCGCCGGCGCGTACCCACTGATCTGAGCGCACCCACGACGCCGCCGCCGAGCACCCGCTCGGCGGCGGCGTTCGCGCATCCGCTGCCGCCGACGGCCGGGTCGCGTAACGTCCGGACCATGCCGAAGTCGCTCTTCTGGGCCCGGACCGACACCGCCGGCTGCGAGCACGTCGTGCTCGACGGCGGGCAGGGGCTGACCGCGCAGGGCGTGGCACTCGCCGTGGACCCGATCCCGTACACCTGCCGTTACCGCCTGGCGCTCGCGCCCGACTGGTCGACCGACCAGCTGGAGGTCGAGGCAGAGGGCGCGGGCTGGTCGCGGAGCGTACGCCTGGAACGGGGCCGGGACGGGTGGCGCGTGCGTACCGGCGAGGAGGGCGACCTGGACGCGGCGCTGAGCGCGGCGGGCCACCCACCGGCGGGGTTGCCGGGCACCGACGACCCGGGCCGGCTGGACGACGCGCTCGACGTCGACCTGGGCGGGTCCCCGCTGACGAACACGCTGCCGATCCGCCGGATCGGGTTGGGGCGGCTGCCCGCCGACATGGCGACGGCGGTGACCGTGGCCTGGGTGCTGCTGCCCGGCCTGGCCGTGGTCCCCGCCGAGCAGGTCTACACCTCGCTCGGCCCGGGCCGGGTCCGGTACGCCAGCGGCACGTTCACGGCCGACCTGGAGGTCGACCCGGAGGGTTTCGTGGTGCGCTATCCGGGGCTGGCCGAGCGGGTCGACCCGCGCTGACGTCCGCCGCCGCCAAAGCCGGGGCGCCGGTCAAGCCGGCCAGGCGCCGTCGGTCAGGAACCGGTCGATGGTGGCCAGGTGCGGGGCGAGGTCGAGGCCCTGCGCGGCCACCCACTCGTCGGAGTAGTAGGTGTCGCCGTACCGGTCGCCCGGGTCGCAGATGAGCGTGACCACCGAGCCGGTACGTCCGTCCGCCAGCATCTGGGCGATCAGCCCGAACGCGCCCCACAGGTTGGTGCCGGTGGAGCCGCCCACGCGGCGGCCGAGCACCGCCGAGCCGGCCCGCATGGCGGCGAGCGACGCGGCGTCCGGCACCTGCACCATCCGGTCCACCACGCTGGGCAGGAAGGACGCCTCGACGGTGGGCCGCCCGATGCCTTCGATCCGGGAGCCGCGGCCGGTGCACACCGACCAGTCGCCGGCCTGCCAGGCGGGGTAGAACGCGGAGTTCTCCGGGTCCACCACGCAGAGCTTGGTGGGCAGCCGCCGGTAGCGGGCGTAGCGGCCGATGGTGGCGCTGGTGCCGCCGGTGCCGGCGCCGACGACGATCCAGGCGGGCACCGGGTGCCGTTCCAGCGCGAGCTGGGCGTAGATCGACTCGGCGATGTTGTTGTTGCCCCGCCAGTCGGTGGCCCGCTCGGCGTACGTGAACTGGTCCATGAACCGGCCGCCGCTGTCCTCGGCGAGCCAGCGCGCCTCCACCACCACCTTCGCCGGGTCCTGGACGAGGTGGCAGCGCCCGCCCTGGAACTCGATCTGGGCGATCTTCTCCGGCGAGGTGGAGGCGGGCATGACCGCGATGAACGGCAGCCCGAGCATCCGCGCGAAGTACGCC
>NZ_JAGPXV010000600.1:0-3684 GCF_018070405.1 Micromonospora sp. D75 | reverse complement strand
GCGGTCGGCCCCGGGCGCCCGGGGCCGCACCGCCCCCGGAAAACGCGGCGACACCCGTGATCCCCTGTGGCCATACTGCTCGCCATGAAGATTGCGGAGGCCCTTGCGCTGCGGGCGGATGCGGCGCGACGCGCCGAACAGCTCCGTGCCCGCATCACCGCGAGCGCCCGCTACCAGGAGGGCGAGACGCCCGCCGAGGACGCCTCGGCGCTGCTCGTCGAGGCGGCCGGGGTGCTCGGTGAGCTGGAGACGCTGATCCGGCGGATCAACCGGACGAACGCCGCGACTGTCGTGGACGGTGGCACCCTCACCGACGCGCTCGCGCGTCGCGACGTGCTGCGCCTGCGGCACGGCGTGGTCACAGCGGCAGCGGACGCCGCCGCGGGCGAGGGCCAGCGCGGCTACCGTCAGCTCCGGTCGGAGCTGAAGATGGTTCCGGCGTTGCCGGTGGCGGAGCTGCGCCGGCAGGCCGACGAGCTGGCCCGGCAGATCCGCGAGGTGGACACCACGATCCAGCGGACGAACTGGGAGGTCGACCTGCTGGACTGACGAGTCGCGGAGCAGGTAGCCGACGTGGAGGCGTGCACGCCCCCGAGAGCCGGCGGGCAATCCGGCTCACTCCTGGCGCGCCGAGGGCAGGCGCAGGGGTTCGACTCCCCGGCACACAACGCATGCCCAGCACAGGACACAGGTGACGGCGCACAGGGCACGGCACACCACCAGGTGCAGATCCACGACGGTGAGGGTGGGACAGGGGACTTCCGCGACTCGTCCCAGGCGTCATCGCAGGTTCCAGAAGAACGACCGGACGTCGTCGACGAACAGGTCCGGCACCTCCAGCGCGGCGAAGTGACCGCCCCGGTCGAACTCGCTCCAGTGCCGGATCGTGTACGTCAGCTCGGCGATCGGGCGTACGGACCGGGTGATGTCGTGCGCGAACACGGCGACTCCGAGCGGGGGCGGGCAGGGCGCGGGCGGGCCACCGAACGCGCTCTCCCGCACCAGCCGCGCGGACGAGGCGGCGGTGCCGGTGAACCAGTAGACCGAGACGTCGGTGAGGATGCGGTCCACGCTGACGGCCGATCCCGGGTCGGTCCACTCGGTGAACTTCTCCGCGATCCACGCGAGCTGCCCGACGGGTGAGTCGTTGAGCGCGTACGACACGGTCTGCGGGCGGCTGGCGTAGAGCACCTGGTGCGGGTGCCGCTGCGTCTTGAGTCGCATGATCCGGGCGAGCCGGTCCCGGTCCTCGCCGGACAGTCCGGCCTCGCCGGTCCAGCCGGGTGGCGGGGGCGTGGGCAGGTAGTTGAGGTGCACGCCGACGACGTGTTCCGGGTCGATGCCGCCGAGCCGGGTGGAGATCACCGAGCCCCAGTCGCCGCCCTGGGCGCCGTACCGCCGGTAGCCGAGCCGGCGCATCAGCTCGGCCCAGGCGCGGGCGACGCGGTCGACGTCCCAGCCGCGTTCCCGGGTCGGGCCGGAGAAGCCGAAACCGGGGATCGACGGTACGACCAGGTGGAACTGTTCGGACAGCGGGCCGATCACGTCGAGGAACTCCACGACCGAGCCGGGCCAGCCGTGCGTGAGGATCAGCGGCAGCGCGTCCGGGTCGGCGGCCCGTACGTGCAGGAAATGGATGTTCTGTCCGTCGATGGTGGTGGTGAACTGCGGATACCGGTTCAGCTCGGCCTCGGCCCGCCGCCAGTCGTACGCGGTGCGCCAGCGCTCGGCCAGCTCGCGTACGCGGGCCAGCGGGATGCCGTAGTCCCACCCGGCGCCTGGTAGCTCGTCGGGCCAGCGGGTGCGGGCCAGGCGGTCGGCCAGGTCGTCGAGGTCGGCCTGGCGGACGTGGATACGGAACGGCTCGATCACGGTAGCTCCGATCGTTGGTGCCACTAACGTTTGTGCGACGAACGATAGCGCAGATCGTTGGGGACGCCAACGTTTTTGGATAGGCTGGGCATGTGGAGAACCCGGAGCCGGACGTCGTACCCACCCGCCTGGCCGGCCTGCCGAGCTGGCTGATCACCCAGACCGCCGTACGCGCCGGCCGGCTGGTGAGCGACGGGCTGGCGGCGGTCGACGCGCGTGGCTACCACTTCCGGCTGCTCGCCACGCTCGACGAGTTCGGCCCGGCCAGCCAGGCGGCGCTCGGCAGGCGTAGCGGCATCCACGTCAGCGACGTGGTGGCGGCCCTCAACGAGCTCGCCGAGCGGGAGTTCGTGGTCCGCGCCCCGGACCCGTCCGACCGGCGGCGCAACGTCGTCACCATCACCGCGGCGGGGCGGCGGCAGTTGCGGCGGCTGGAGAAGCGACTCGCCGAGGTGCAGGACGACCTGCTCGCGCCGCTGACGCCGGACGAGCGCGCGGACCTGACCCGGCTCCTTGCTCGGGTGCTGGCCCACCACACCCGTCCGTCCGCCTGATCGTCCGGCTTTCGCGCCCGGTCGCCCCACTCCCTACCGATATCACTATCGATAGTGATACGGTTCAGTCATGGCGATGTCGATGGAGCGGTGGGCGGAGGTGGCGCTGCACCCGGTGCGGCTCCGCGTCCTGCGTGCCGTGGCGGGCACCCGGGTGACCACTCACGACCTGGCCGAGCTGCTGCCCGACGTCCCGCACGCCACGCTCTACCGGCACCTGGCGACGCTCGTGAAGGCCGGGATGCTCGACGTGGTGCAGGAGCGCAAGGTGCGCGGCGCCGTCGAGCGGGTGTACGCGCTGCCCGCGCACGGCGCGGCGCTGGACCCGGCGGCCCTGGCCACGGCCACGCCGGAGGACCACGCGCGCTACTTCACCGCGTTCGTGTCGAGCCTGCTGTCCGAGTTCTCCCGCTACCTCGCCCGCGACCGCGTCGACTTCGTCGCCGACGGGGTCGGATACCAGCAGCTCGTACTGCACCTGACCGACGCCGAGCTGCACGAGTTCGCGGCCGGGCTCAACGCGCTGGTCGGCCCGTTGCTCGCCAGAGGGCCCGGCGACGGCCGGATCCCCCGGCTGCTGGCGACCGTCCTGATGCCCGCCGATCGCCCGGCGACCCCCGGCGACACGCACACGTCAGCGCACGACTCCGACACGACGAAGGGCGACGACTGATGGCCTCCGTAATGCTCAACGGCGATGTGATCGACATCCGGTTCACCGGATGGGAGCGGATGTGGGTCGGGCGGGAGCGGTTCGCGCTGCGCCTGGCCGCCGTGCGGCACGCCGCCCCGGTGGACGAGCCGATCCGGCTGGCCCGGGGCGCCCGGCGCGGGTACGCCGTGTCCGGCTTCGCCAAGATCGGCGTCTGGGGTCTGTTCGGCGGCCCCCGGCAGCTCGTGGCGGCCCGGCGCGGTCAGCCCGGCCTGCACCTGGTGCTGGATCGCGCGGCGGCCGGCGGCGAGTTCGACGAGGTGGTGGTCTCCGACCCGGCCGCGCCGGGCCTCGCCGAGACGATCGGGCGCGCGACGCGGGGCCGGCCATGACCGGCGAGCACCTGGCGATCGAGGCGTCGGGCCTGACCAAACGCTACGGCGACGTCACCGCCGTACGCGACCTGACCTTCACCGTACGACCCGGCGCGGTCACCGGCTTCCTCGGCCCGAACGGCGCCGGCAAGACCACCACGATGCGCATGCTGACCGGGCTGGTCACGCCGACCAGCGGCACCGCCACCATCGGCGGGCAGCAGTACGGCCG
>NZ_JAGPXV010000060.1:0-16406 GCF_018070405.1 Micromonospora sp. D75 | reverse complement strand
GGTTCTGCCCGACGGTGTGGAAGAGCTGGCCGTCGACGTACCAGCGCAGCTGCTGCGGGCTGATCGAGGCGTCCCACTCGAACCGGTAGGTGTGGAACGCCGACTGGCAGGTGCTGCCCGGGCAGGCCCGGGACGCGCCGATGCCGTTGAACTCCCCGCACGGGCCGCCCGGCGCGACGCCGCAGTGCAGCACGCCCCAGACCGAGTTGATCCCGTTGACGTTCTCCATCACGTCGAACTCGCCGATACCAGGCCAGTTCTGGTAGTTGCCCCGGTACGGCGAGCCGAGCGCCCAGAACGCCGGCCAGTACCCGGATGCCGCCGCGCCGGTCACGTTCGGCATCTGGATCCGGCCCTCCAGGGCCAGCACGCCGCCCGACGGCGGCTTGAAGTTCGCCCGTACCGTCTCGATCCGGGCCGAGGTCCAGCGGCCGGCCGAGTCCCGCAGCGGCGTGATGCGCAGGTTGCCCGAGCCGTCGTGGGCCAGGTTGGCGGTGCTGGAGGTGTAGGTCTGGATCTCGCCGGTGCCCCAGTTGGCCGGGCCGCCCGGGTAGCTGGTGCCGGTATCGATGATCCAGTTGGCGGACGAGGGCAGCGTGCCGGCCGAGCCGGTGAAGTCGTCGCTCCACACCAGGCTCCAGCCGGAGGGAGTCGGGGGCACCGCGGCCTGGGCGGTCATCGAGACGCCCGCGAGCGCTGTGGTGAGCGCGAGCACACCCGCGGCCAGGGCGAGGCGGCGGCGCGATCGGGGCACGGTGGCGGAGGCGGCCGGAGCCGCCGGGATCGGGTTCATTCGGGGTGCCTCTCTGCGGGGACGGGTCCGGGAGAGCGCTCTCTGAGAGCGATTTCTACGCGCCCGCCCCCGCACTTGTCAACGCTTGTCGATGGCTGCCGCCGGCTGCGGGCGACGCAGCACCACCTGCTCCAGCGCCGTCCACGCCGTGGTGGTCACCAGATAGAGCACCGCCGCCAGCGGCACCACCAGCGCGACGAGCACCGTGCCGTACGGCAGCAGCGGCAGCAGCCGGCCGAGCACCGCCGCGCCCGGACCCTCGGTCGGCGTCCCGGCAACCGTGCCGGTAGCGGCTGCCGCCCGGCGCATCCGCCGCGACGACCACCAGGCCAGCGCGAGCAACGCGGCCAGCAGCACGCCGAACACCAGCGGCACCGGGCCGGCCAGGCCGTCGCCGAGGTGCCACCCCAGCGGTACGCCGGCCAGCCGCTCCCCCAGCAGCTGCGGCGCGCCGTCACCGGTGGCGAACAGGCGGTACATGA
Source organism: Micromonospora sp. D75 (assembly GCF_018070405.1). NCBI lineage: Bacteria > Bacillati > Actinomycetota > Actinomycetes > Micromonosporales > Micromonosporaceae > Micromonospora > Micromonospora sp. D75. Next base: position 15,131 of record NZ_JAGPXV010000060.1, on the reverse strand, counting down.
CCAGGAAGAACGGCGCCTGCAACAGCGCCGGCAGGCAGCCCGCGACCGGACTGGCCCCGGCGTTGCGGTAGAGCGCGAACAACTCGGTCTGGAGGCGGGCCGGGTCGTCGGCGTACCGGCGCTGGAGTTCCCGTACCTCGGGGGCGAGTGCGGTCCGGCGCCGCTCCCCGCGGACCTGGGCCACTGTCAGCGGCGAGATCAGCAGCCGGACCGCGGCGGTGAACAGGACGATGGCGGCCGCCGTGGCGGCGCCGCCGGTGAGCGGGGCGAGCACGTCGGCGAGCCAGGTGACGACGGTGGCCGCGGCCGACGCCGCGGAGTGCAACGGTGCGAAGGCGAGCATGGGTGGACCCCTCGGTGGCGATTCCGGGTGTCCCGGGCGGCGACGTGCCGCACGGCGGGACGGATGACGACGGAATCGGCCGCGAAAGCCGGGAAGGAAACGGCGGCCCGCCGGCGCGGGCCGGAGGGTGGCTACGCGGCCGAGGGGCGCAGGCCGGGTGCGCGGGGGCGCGGACGCCCCGGCGCGTTCGGGTCGACCTGGCGGGGAACGCCGCGACGGCGGGCGCGGGCCCGCAACGCGGCGGCGAACCGGGTGCCGGGCGGCGTGGGCAGCGCGCGGACCCGCAGCGCGAGCAGGGTGGCGAGCAGCAGCGCGGCGACCACCGCCGCGCCGGCGAGCAGCCCGGCCGGCCGGTCGGCGAACAGGGCGAGCGCGTACGCCCACGCCCCCGTCAGCACCGCCAGCATCCCCGCCACGCGACAACGGTATCCCGCCGTGTCACGCCCTGCTGCCCCGTGCGCGAACGCACTCGACCGACCCGAACGGGCGAACCGGCGCCGACACGCCCACCGGCACGTTTTCCGGAACGGACACGGTGGGTAACAGGTCCTCGGCCACGCGGCACCGTGCCGCGAGTGGTCCGGAGGAGACGGTGGTGGCGATGAGCGGCTCAGTGGCGGAGCGGGAGCGGAGCGCCGCGTCGGGCGGAACCGACCTGCTGACAGTCGGCGTCGAGGAGGAGTTCCTGCTCGCCGACCCGCACACCGGGACCGCCGTACCCGCCGTCGACCTGGTCATGGAGCAGGTGCCGGCGGAGCTGCGCGGTCAGGTGGAGCGCGAGTTCCAGACCAGCCAGATCGAGATCGGCAGCCCGCCCGGGCTGGACCTGTCCTCGATCCGGCACTCGCTGTCGATGCTGCGCGCCGAACTGGCCGACGCGGCCGAGCGGGCCGGCGTACGGCTGCTCGCGATCGGCACCGGACCGGTCGACGGGCCGGTGCCGCCGGTGGTGGACAAGCCCCGCTTCGACCGGATGATCGAGCGGTTCCGGCTGCTGGTGCCCGGGCCCGGCAACAACGGCATGCACGTGCACGTCGGCATCCCCGACCCGGACACCGGCGTGCAGGTGCTCAACCACGTCCGGCCGTGGCTGCCGATCCTACAGGCGGTCACCGCGAACTCCCCGTTCTCCCGCAGCGAGGACACCGGGTACGCGAGCTGGCGCTCGGTGGAGTGGGAACGCTGGCCGTCGGTCGCGCCCACCCCGTACCTGGAGTCGCACGAGCACTACGAGCGGCTCATCCGGCAGCTCATCGCCAGCGGCGTGATGCTGGACGAGGGAATGCTCTACTGGTACGCCCGGCTCTCCGCCAAGTACCCCACCGTGGAGATCAGGATCGGCGACGTCTGCCCGACCGTGGACGACGCGGTGCTCGTCGCCGCGCTGGTCCGCGCGCTCGTGGCGACCGCGCTCACCGACATCGCCGCCGGCCGTCCCGCCGTCAACACCGACCACCACCTGCTCGTCGCGGCGCACTGGCGGGCCGCCCACGACGGGCTGGAGGGCGAGGGCGTCGACCTCACCGACGGCGAGCTGCGCCCGGCCTGGGAGCTGCTGGACCGGCTCGTCGACCGGCTGCGCCCGGAACTGGATCGGCACGGCGACCTGGACCGGGTGACCGACCTGCTGGGCGGGCTGCGCCGGCACGGCAGCGGAGCGGCCCGGCAGCGGGCGGTGTTCGCGCGTACCGGGCGGCTCGTCGACGTGGTCACGGACGTGGCACGCCAGACCCGTGGCTGAGCGGCCGCACGGCCGTGTCCCGGCGTGACAGGATGGGCGGCGTGGCGGAGCGCATGATCGTCATCGGCGGCGACGCCGCCGGCATGTCGGCGGCGTCGCAGGCGCGTCGCCGCCGCCGCGACCGCTCCGACCTGGAGATCGTCGCGTTCGAGCGGGGGCACTTCACCTCCTACTCGGCCTGCGGCATCCCCTACTGGGTGAGCGGCCTCGTGGAGGAGCGGGACGAACTGATCTCCCGTGACCCGCAGACCTTCCGCGACGACTTCGGCATCGAGGTCCGTACCCGGCACGAGGTCACCGCCATCGACCTGGACCGCCGCGAGGTGATCGCGCGGGACCTGGACGGCGGCGGCGAGGTCCGCGCCGGTTTCGACACCCTGGTGTACGCCACCGGCGCGTCCCCGGTGCAGCCGGACTGGGCACGCGACGACGTGTCGGGCGTGTTCGGCGTGCAGACGCTGGACGACGGCGCGGCGCTCATCGACTGGCTCGAACGCGAGCCCCGGCCCCGGCGCGCGGTCGTCGTCGGCGGCGGTTACGTCGGCGTCGAGATGGCCGAGGCGCTCGTGCAGCGCGGGCTCTCCGTCCAGCTCGTGGAGCAGGCCGACCAGCCGATGTCGACTGTGGACCCGGACATGGGCGAGCTGGTGGCCGACGCGATGCGCGGCACCGGCATCGGCGTCCGCACCGGCCTCACCGTCACCGGGCTGGAGGAGCGGGACGGCCGGATCTCCGCCGTGGTCACCGACGAGGGACCGGTCCCGGCCGACGTCGTGGTCCTGGGTCTCGGGGTACGCCCCAACACCGCGCTCGCCGAGGCCGCCGGCCTGCCGATCGGTCCCTCCGGCGCGGTGCGGACCGACCGCCGGATGCGGGTGCCCGGCGTGCCCGGTGTCTGGGCGGCGGGCGACTGCGTGGAGTCGCTGCACCGGGTCAGCGGCATGCCGGTACACATCCCGCTCGGCACGCACGCCAACAAGCAGGGCCGCGTCGCCGGCATCAACATCGGCGGCGGCTACGCCACCTTCCCCGGCGTGATCGGCACCGCCGTCACCAAGGTCTGCGAGCTGGAGGTGGGCCGCACCGGGCTGCGCGAGCGGGACGCGCTGGACGCCGGCTTCGAGTTCGTCACGGTGCTGGCCCAGTCGACGAACCGGGCCGGCTACTACCCCGGCTCGCGTCCGATGACGGTCAAGCTGATCGCCGAGCGGCCCAGCGGGCGGCTGCTCGGGGCGCAGATCGTCGGCTGGTCCGAGGCGGCCAAGCGGATCGACGCGCTCGCCGTGGCGCTGTGGAACGGCATGACGGTGGACGAGATGACAGCGCTCGACCTGGGGTACGCGCCGCCGTACGCCCCGGTGTGGGACCCGGTGCTGATCGCCGCCCGCAAGGCCGTCGACGCCCTCGCCGCCGCTGTGTAAGGAAGGGCCCCCTATTAACGCCTCCGGTAGAGGAAGGGCCCCTTCTTAACACCGAGACCCGGGTTTGTCGGTGCCCGGCGTTAGCGTGTGCGCGTTGCCGGTCCGGCACTTCCCCTCGGAGGTAAACCCCCATGTCACAGGAGACGACCTACCTCGAACTGTCCGAAGTAGACGGTGGAGCGCACAAGTTCTACGAGGTGGTGGTCGACGACACCGCGATGACCGTGCGCTACGGGCGCATCGGCGACCAGGGCCAGGTGAAGACGAGCACCTTCCCGGACAACGCCCGCGCCCGCGCCGCCGCCGCGAAGAAGATCGGCGAGAAGGTCCGCAAGGGGTACGCCCCGGCGGTGCGCGGCGTACGCCAGAAGCGCACGGTCTCGCGCCGGCAGATCGTCAGCACCCGCTCCACCGCCCGCACCGCGCCGGTCCTCTGGCGGTACGCCTCGGGCGCGCCCGCCTTCGGCATCTTCGTCGACGACCGGCACTGCATGGTCGGCAACGAGCACGGCGTGATCACCACGCTCGACCACGACGCCCGGCTGCTCAACCAGGTCCGGCTCCCCGACGGGGTGAAGTGCATCGTCGCCGACGACGCCTGGGTCTACGCCGGCTGCGACGACGGCAACGTCTACGACCTGTCCGGCAAGGTGCCGCGCGCGGCGTACGCGATCGCGCCCGAGATCGACATCTACTGGCTGGACATCCACGACGGCGTGCTGGGCGTGTCCGATCGCGACGGCGGCATCTCGGCGATCGACCACGAGGACGAGTTCCTCTGGCGCCGGCCGGGGCGCGGCCGGTCCGCGTGGATGGTGCGCTGCGACGCCGACGCGATCTACCACGGCCACTCGCAGGGGGTCACCGGCTACGACTGGCGTACCGGGCGGGAACTGTGGCACACCGGCACCGGGGCGGTCCTGTTCGGCTGGCAGGAACGGGACGCCGTGTTCGCCGGCACCGGCACCCGCGAGGTGGTCCGCCTGCGCAAGGACGGGCGGGCCGAGCAGACGTACCGCTGTGACGCCGCGGTCTTCTCCTGCGCCACCGCCGAGGGCGGCCGGTACGTGTTCGCGGGCGACAGCGCGTCCTCGATCTACTGCTTCGACCAGGCCGGCAACCGGCTGTGGAAGCTGGGCACCGGCTGCGGCTCGGCGTACTCGATGCAGTACCACGACAATCGGCTCTACGTGGTCACCACGAGCGGCCACCTAGCCTGCATCGACGCGAGCGAGGCGGCGATCCGGGCGGCCGAGGCGGGCAGCGTGCCGGACGTGGTCGACGTGAAGGCGCCGGCCCGGCTGCCCGAGCCGGCCGCCTGGACGTCCGTCGAGGTGACCACCGACGACCGCGACGGCGTGCTGGTGCAGTGCGTCGAGCAGGGCGGCCGGCTGCGCGTCCACGTTCTGGCCGACGGCTACCGGCGGGACTGGCCGGTGCAGTTCCCCAAGGGCATCCGCGAACCGGGCGCGCGCTTCCTGGTCACCGAGATCCGCGAGTCCGGCCGGGGCGGCTTCTACCGGGCATACGGGGACATCCGCCGGCTGCGCTGAGCCGCCGGCCGAGTCGGAGGGCGGGTCGGCCGGGGTCCTCGGCCGACCGTCCCGGCGAATCGACAGGCCGACGGGGCAGCCGGCAACACATCGACGGAGTACGGTACTGACAGGAGAACTCTCCGTTACCGGTCAACCTCGGAAGGGGCACCGACATGCGAGTGTGGCGCATGGCCGCGACGGCTCTTCTCCTGCTGCCCGGCGGTGTCCTCGTCGCCGCGCCGCCCGCAACCGCCGCACCTTCCGCAACCGCCACGCCCTCCGCAACCGCCACGCCTTCCCCTGCGGCCGCGGCGGACCAAACGCCACCGGTGCTGGTGGACGTCACGGTCTCACCCGACGCGGTCTCCGTCTCGGGCGTCGACCTGGTGCCGGTGACGGTGACGGTGCACCTGACCGACGACACCGGCGTGGTCGAGGCCTCCGAGATGGACGGCGGCTCCCTGCCTTACGTCGGTCTGCGCCTCGTCGGCACGGACCGCACCGACGGCGCCGAGTTGTCGCTCACCGCCGGCACCCCGCAGGACGGCACCTGGAGCGCGACGATCCAGGTGCCGTCGACCTGGAACGGCACCTGGGAGGTCAACCACCTGGTGGCTACGGACGCCGCCTGGAACCGGCTCGACGTCGACCCGCCCGCCTCGGCGGACACCAGGCTGGAGGTCACCGGCACACACCGGCCCGCGGTCACCATGCGTCTCACCCCGAACCCGCTGGTCGGTGACGGACCGCTGACCGTGGCGGGACGGTTCTACTACGAGGACACCGGCGAGGGCATCGGTAACCAGCCCATCTTCTTCGGCACCGACAACCTCTGCGTTGAATATCACAGCGAGCCCAACGGCACCACCAAGGCCGACGGGACGTTCTCCCGGACCTATCCGAAGGGCGACAGCTACCTCAAGTGCGTCGGCATCACCCGTCCGTCCAACTCGAGGGTCGCACCGTCCTACATCGTCGTCACGGCAGACCATCCCCGGGTGAAGCCGACAGTCACGGCGAAAGCGAACCGCACCACCGTCACGCCCGGCACCACAGTCACCATCACCGGCGAGGTGAAGCCCGACGCCGGCTGGAACATCGAACTACAGCAACTCCAGGGCAGGACGTGGCGGAAGGTGGCCGCCGACCTGACGAACGGCGACCGCGGCGCGTACCGCATCCCCATCACGCCGAAGACACCCGGCACCTTGCGCTACCGCGTGGTCGTCCCGAGTGAAGACCCGGCGCTGATCGGCGTGTCCGAGGTGGTCACCGTACGCGTGTCGACACCCGGCGGCGAGCCCTCGCCGGGCGGCGGCGGAGGCGGTGGCACCGTCGGAGGCGGAGGCACCGGAGGGCTTCCGATCACCGGTCCCGCCACCGCGCCGCTGGTGGCTGGCGGCGGGGCTCTCCTGATCGTCGGCGCCGGCCTGATGCTGCTGGCCCGCCGCCGCCGACCGACCCCGGACGGACGGTAGATCCGGACGGGCACCGGGCCGGGCACGACGACTGACAGCCACGGCCCAGCTTGATCAACACCAGGTCGCCGAGGTGGTGGCATCAACGGCTCCGCGACACCACCACCTCGGCGAGGTGGTGTTGATCAAGGGTGATGATGCCACCACCTCGGCGAGGTGGTGGGAGGCGTGGCTGCGTCAAGGGTGGGACCGGCGTCGGCGGTGATCTCGGGCAGATGAGCACCGTCCGGTTGATCCATCTCGTCTTCGTCAGGCCGCTCGGCGAGGGCCGGGACGGCCATGAGCGTCACTTCGTCGGCGTGCGCGTCGAGGACGCCGCGGTGCACGGCCGGTCGCCTCGCTCGGCCAGGATGACCGGATGGGGTGTGACATTCCTGAGAGCCTGCGCTGGGTCGAGCGGACGGAGGCCGGGCGGGCCTGGCTCGCGGAGCTGCCGGACCGGCTCGCCACGTGCATCGCACGGTGGGAGCTGACGGTCGGGCCGCCGTTCGGGTACGCGTTCGCGTCGCTGGCGCTGCCCGCGACGCTGCCCGACGGGACGCGGGCGGTGCTGAAGCTGCAGTATCCGGACGACGACAGCCGTCACGAGGCCACCGCGTTGGCGCACTGGGACGGCCGGGGCGCGATCCGGCTGCTCGCCCACGATCCGGGCCGGCGCGCGCTGCTCGTCGAGCGCTGTGACCCCGGCACCCCGCTGTACGGCCTGCCGCCCGACGCCGCGCTGGACGTGGCGGTCGAGCTGCTGCCCCGCCTCGGGGTGCCGGCCGGACCGCCGTTCACTTCGCTCGCCGAGGAGGCGGCCGGCTGGGCGGAGCGGATGCCGGGCAACTGGCAGCGGGCCAACCGCCCGTACGAGCGGCGGCTGCTGGACGCCGCGCTCGGGCTGCTCGCCGACCTGGCGCCGAGCCAGGGTGAGCAGGTGCTGGTCAACCAGGACCTGCACGCCGGCAACATCCTGGCGGCGGGACGCGATCCGTGGCTGGTGATCGACCCGAAGCCGCTGGTCGGCGAGCGGGAGTTCGCGGTGGTGCCGCTGGTGCGCGGCGCCGAGCTGGGCCACTCCCCCGCGGCGGTCCGGCACCGGCTCGACCGTCTCAGCGCCGAGCTGGGCCTGGACCGGGAGCGGGTACGCGGCTGGGCGATCGGCCAGACGGTGGCCTGGTGCATCGGCGGCGACCAGGTCTTCCCCGGCAAGGTCGAGGCGGCCCGCTGGCTGCTCGACGAGATGTGAGTCAGCCCGCCTGGCAGGTGGGGCACCAGGACAGGTTGCGTCCGGCCAGCGTGCCCCGGCTCACCTCGGTGCCGCAGACGTGGCAGGGCGCGCCGGGGCGGCGGTAGACGTACACCTCGCCGCCGTGCCGGTCGACGCGCGGCGCGCGGCCGGTGACCTCGGGCAGGTCGGCGTCGCGCACCGTGTCGATCCGGCCCCGCTCGACCGCGCGGGTCATCAGCGTCACCAGGTCCGTCCAGAGTTCGGCCCAGCCGGCCGCGCTCAGGTCGCGGCCGGGCAGCAGCGGCGGCCGGCCGGCCCGGAACAGCGCCTCGGTCACGAAGATCAGGCCGGTGCCGGCCACCACCGACTGGTCCAGCAGCAGCGCGGCGAGCGGGGTGGGGCTGCGGCGGATCCGCGCGTACGCCCGGTCGGGGTCGGCGTCGGCGCGCAGCGGGTCCGGCCCGAGCCGGTCGCGCAGCGCCGTCACCTCGGGCGGGGTCAGCAGTTCGCAGGCGGTCGGGCCGCGCAGCTCCAGCCAGTTCCGGTCGCTGTGCAGGCGCAGCCGCACCTGCCCGACCGGGGACGGCGGTTCCCCGGGCCCGTCGGCGAACTTCCCGTACAGACCCAGGTGTACGTGCAGCGTCAGCTCGCCGGCGTAGTGGTGCAGCAGGTGCTTGCCGTACGCCTCGGTGCCGTCCAGGACGGTGCCGCTGAGGCGGGCCGCGCCCTCGGCGAAGCGGCCCTGCGGGCTGTCGGCGTGCACCTTGTCGCCCGCGAACAGCTCGGCGTGCCGGGCGGCGAGGCGGTGGATGGTGTGTCCCTCTGGCACAACGACCAAGCGTAGCCAGCGGATCGGACCGCCGGCGACGTCGGGTCCTGAGACGACGTTGAATCGATGTTCGTCGACTGAAAGACTGGCGGCGGTAGCGCTCGGGAGCCAGTGCGAGCCGCTCGATCTCGCCGGAGGGACAAGCGCGGGGTGATGTGCCACCCCGGTGCCGGGCAGTCGTCTCCGGCGCTCCGCCGTGTCGCTACGGCGGCGACATCGCGGTCCACCACCACTCCGGCGCCGACCGCCCCCGGCGCCCCCCAGCTCGGGAGAGACACATGCTCCGTACGCTCGGCGCAGCACTGGCCGCCACCCTCGCCCTGACCGGCCTGACCGTCTCGGCCGGTGCCGACCAGTCACCCGCCGCCACGGCGATGACGGCCGCCACCACGGCGACGCCCACTCCCACGCCCACCTTCGCCTGCCCGCCGGCGCTGCCGGTCACGGGCCAGGTGACCGGGGCCACCGCGACCAGCGTCACCATCACCTACTGGATGGTGCTCAGCCCGCCCTGCGGCTACGACCCGCCGCTCCTCGTCAGCCTCTTCACCAGCCGCGAGGACGCCGCCGCGTGGCGCAACCCGGTGGCCGAAGCCGTCACGGGGCCGGAGCGCCAGGGAAAGGTGACAGTCACCGGCCTGGCCCCCGACACCGACTACTGGTTCCGGTTCGGCGACACCCACGGCACACGGGACCCGTACGTGATCGGCGGGCCGGCCCGGACGTCGGGAACCTGCTCCGCGACGGCCACGATCGACGCCGGCTGGGGCGGTGGCTTCGTCGCCACGGTCACCGTCCGCAACGACGGCGCCGAGCCGGCACCGGGCTGGCTCGTCTCCTGGCGCTGGTCGGGTGACGAGCGCATCCAGTCGGTCTGGGGTGGGGTGGCGGAGGGCACCGGCCAGGACGTCGCGGTCCGCAACGCCTCCTGGAACGGGACGCTGCCGCCGGGTGGCTCGACGACGTTCGGCCTGCTCGTGGCGGCCGGCGCGACGCCCGGCACCATCACGCCGAAGTGTGGCAGGTGACAGCCGTGCGAGGGACGACACGGTACGGCGCGGTCGTGGTGGCGCTCGCGGTGGCTCTCGCGGCGGCGGTGCTGGGACCGGCGGCGGGCGCGCTGGCGGCGCCGGTGACAGTCACCAACGGCACCCAGTTCACCGACACGAGCGGCGCCGTGGTGCACGCCCACGGCGGCGGCGTGCTCAAGGTCGGCGACTACTACTACTGGTTCGGCGAGAACCGCAACCCGGACAACACGTTCCGGGCGGTCTCCGTCTACCGCTCGACGGACCTGCGCACCTGGGAGTTCCGCAACAACGTGCTCACCCAGTCGTCGGCGGCCGAGCTGCGGGTCGCCAACATCGAACGGCCGAAGGTCATCTACAACGCCGCCACCGGCCCGTTCGTGATGTGGATGCACAAGGAGAACGGGTCCGACTACAACGAGGCCCGGGCGGCTGTCGCCTCCTCGGCCACTGTGGACGGCAACTACACCTATCACGGCAGTTTCCGGCCGCTCGGGCAGCACATGTCCCGGGACATCACGCTCTACAACGACAACGGCACCGCGTACATGATCTCGGCCGCCGACGACAACTACGACCTGAACATCTACCGGCTCACGTCGGACTACCTCAACGTGGCCACCCTGGTGGGCAACTTCTGGGACGGCGCGCACCGCGAGGCGCCGGCGATGTTCAAGCGGGGCAGCACCTACTTCCTGCTGACGTCGGGGGCGACGGGGTGGAGCCCGAACCAGGCCCGGTACGCCACCGCGTCGAGCATCTCGGGACCGTGGAGCGGCTGGACCGACGTGGGCAACGGCACCACGTTCAACTCGCAGCCGGCGTTCGTGCTGCCGATCCAGGGCACGTCCGGCACCAGCTACCTCTATCTGGGTGACAGGTGGGCCGGAGCGTGGGGCGGCCCGGCCAACGACTCCCAGTACGTGTGGCTGCCGATCGCCTTTCCGACCGCCACCAGCATGAGCCTGACCTGGTACCCGTCGGTCACCATCGACGCGGCGGCGGGCACCGTCACCGGCAACTCGCCCGCCTACTACCGCGTCACCGCCCGGCACAGCGGCCGGGTGCTGGACGTGATCAACGGCTCCACGGCGAACAACGCCGAGGTCAAGCAGTGGAGCTGGAACGGCGGCGGGAACCAGAGGTGGGAGTTCCAGGACGCCGGCGGCGGATGGTTCCGCCTCGTCAACGCCGCGAGCGGCAAGTGTCTCGACGTCGCCAGCGCGAGCACCGCCGACGGCGCCAACATCATCCAGTACACCTGCGGCAGCGGCGCCAACCAGCAGTGGCAGTGGGCCGCGCGCGACGGCTGGTTCCAGTTGCGGGCCCGGCACAGCGGCAAGTGCCTGGACGTCGTCAACGCCGGCACCGGCGACGGCGCGGACGTCCAGCAGTACACCTGCGGTTCGGGCACCAACCAGCAGTGGTCACGCACGGTGGCGTGACCGGACGGCACGCCTGAGCGTGCGGAGCGAGCCCGGGGGTGTCGATTTCGGCACCCCTGGGTACTTCCTGCATGTCATGCGCGGCCTCCGCGCCTGGATCAGGAGGTGCCACAGTGAAGATCCTGTCCCGCCGGAACGCTCCGGCGACCAGTACCGATACCAACGGCGACGGTGTCGTCGACGAACGCGACCGGACCTCCGAGCAGCCGGCCGACCGGCCGGTGGTCACCGACCGCGACGAGGAGCGGACCACGTACCGCAGCGCCGCCACCGCCACCGACGACGAGCGCGCCCGGGACGCGGCGACCGACCGGGACGCACGCGACCTCGACGCCACCACCGACGGCCGGACGGCGACCACGACGATCGGCCGCCGGACCGTGGCGGCCGACGACGAGCGGGAGGCGGAGGCACGGCGGCGGGCCGCGGACCGGGGCGCGGCGGCGCGTGCGGTCACCGGCCGCCGGGTCGACGCCGACACGCGGACCGTTCCGGTGACCGACGCGCGGACCGCCGGCGCGGCGCCCGTCGCCGAGCGCACCACCGACCTGGACCGCGACGGCCGCGCCGACCTCGACCGGGACGGCCGCCCCGACGGTACGGACACCGACGGCGACGGTCGGGTGGACCGGCCGGAGCCGTACACCACGAAGCGTCCCCGGGCCAGCCTGCTCGCCACGCTCGGCCTGATCGTCTCCGTGGTCGGGGCGCTGTTCGTGCTCTCCGGCACGCTCGCCGGGTACGGCATCGGCGTCGGCGCGGCCGGCGCGGTGCTGGCCGTGCTGGGCCTGATCGCCACCCGTCGCCGGCACGTGGCGGGCAAGACCGACGCGCTGATCGGCATCGCCGTCGGCCTGGCCGCGGTGGTGCTCGGCATCGTGGCGATGACCGGCCAGTTCGACTGGCCGACCACCGACGGCGACTGGGCGGGCCGCTTCCGCGAGTGGCTCGACTCACAGTTTGCCAACTGGTTCTGACGGGCACTGTCCCGATCGCCGACGCAGGGCGTCGGCAGCCTGATCAGCTCCGGTGGTTCACCGGCCGGGCAACACCTCTTTCGGGGGCGGCGGTTCGCCGCCCCCGAAGTGTGTCCGGCGTCGACGCAACGATCGTTCGCCGCCCAGTGGCTCAACGCAACGATTCGCTGCTCAACGCAACTTCTCGCGGTGGATGTCGTCTACCCGGGCCGCATAACGTTGGACCACGGCGCCAGCCCGTGGGCCGACGGTGGCCGGGCGCGCCCGACCCTGGGAGCACGACATGACGATGGACGCCATCCGCCAGCGCTTTCTGATGTGCCGGCCGACGTACTTCGCCGTCGACTACGCGATCAACCCGTGGATGGACCCGACCGCCCCGGTCGACGCCGACCTGGCGATCCGGCAGTGGGAGCAGCTTCGGCGCACGTACCTCGACCTGGGCCACGAGGTCGACCTGATCGAGCCGGTCGCCGGCCTGCCGGACATGGTCTTCGCCGCGAACGGCGGCACCGTGATCGACGGCAAGGCCATGGCGGTGCAATTCCGCGACCCGCAGCGCGCGGACGAGGCGCCCGCGTACCGGGCCTGGTTCGAGGCCGCCGGCTTCGAGATGTACGACCCGAAGCACGTCAACGAGGGCGAGGGCGACATCCTGCTGGCCGGTGACCACCTGCTCGCCGGCACCGGGTTCCGCACCGCGCACGCCTCGCACGCGCAGCTCCAGGAGGTCTTCGGCTACCCGGTGGTCACCATGCAGCTGGTGGATCCCCGCTTCTACCACCTGGACACCGCGCTCACCGTGCTCGACGAGCGCACCGTGGCGTACCTGCCGGAGGCGTTCTCCCCTGGCAGCCGGGCGGTGCTGCGCCGGCTGTTCCCGGACGCGATCCACGCCACCATGGCCGACGCCGAGGTGCTGGGCCTGAACGCGGTGAGCGACGGCCGGCACGTGGTGCTGCCCGCGCAGGCCACCGACTTGGCCGCGAAGCTGCGCGACCGGGGCTACGAGACCATCGGGATCGACCTGTCCGAGCTGCGCAAGGCCGGCGGCGGACCGAAGTGCTGCACGTTGCGACTCCGTCAGGGAAAGGCGAGCAAGTGATCATCGACGACATGCTGCGGACTCCGTCCGCGGTCCGGGACGCGGAGCGTCACACGGCGCACAACTACCACCCGCTGCCCGTGGTGATCTCGTCGGCCGAGGGCGCCTGGCTGACCGACGTGGACGGCCGCCGCTACCTGGACTGCCTGGCGGGATACTCGGCGCTGAACTTCGGCCACCGGCACCCGAAGCTGATCGAGGCCGCGCACGCGCAGCTCGACCGGCTCACGCTGACCAGCCGCGCGTTCATCCACGACCAGTTCGCCGACTTCTGCCGCGAGCTGGCCGTGCTCTGCGGCAAGGACCTGGTGCTGCCGATGAACACCGGCGCCGAGGCGGTGGAGACCGGCATCAAGGTGGCCCGCAAGTGGGGCTACCAGGTCAAGGGCGTCACGCCGGGCCAGGCCAACATCGTGGTGGCGGAGGGCAACTTCCACGGCCGTACGACCACCATCGTCAGCTTCTCCACCGACGAGGACGCACGCGCCGACTTCGGGCCGTACACCCCGGGTTTCACTGTGGTCCCCTACGGCGACCTGGCCGCGCTGACCGAGGCGATCGACGAGAACACGGTGGCCGTGCTGCTGGAGCCGATCCAGGGTGAGCAGGGCGTCGTGGTGCCGCCGGAGGGTTACCTGCCGGGTGTGCGCCGGGTCTGCACCGAGCGCAACGTGCTGTTCGTCGCCGACGAGATCCAGTCGGGTCTGGGGCGTACCGGCGCGACGTTCGCCTGCGAGCACGAGGGCGTCGAGCCGGACATGTACCTGCTCGGCAAGGCGCTCGGCGGCGGCATCGTGCCGGTGTCGGCGGTGGCCGCGAACCGCGACGTGCTGGGCGTGCTCCAGCCGGGCCAGCACGGCTCGACGTTCGGCGGCAACCCGCTTGCCTGCGCGGTCGCGACCGAGGTGGTCCGGCTGCTGGCGACCGGCGAGTTCCAGCGCCGCTCGGCCGAGCTGGGCGAGCGGCTGCACGCCGGCCTGCGCGGCCTGATCGGCAAGGGCCTGGTGGCGGTACGCGGGCGCGGCCTGTGGGCCGGGCTGGACATCGACCCGGCGCTGATGACCGGCCGGCAGGCGTGCGAGCTGCTGATGGAGCGGGGTGTGCTCGCCAAGGACACGCACGGTTCGACCATCCGGCTCGCCCCGCCGCTGGTGATCACCGAAGAGGAGATCGACCACGCGGTGGCGCAGCTCGCCGCCGTGCTGGCCGGCTGAGGCCGTACGCGAGAAGGCGCCGGGACCGCGACGGTCCCGGCGCCTTCGCGTGCGGGTCACTGACGTGGCAGCCGCATCGCCATCGTCGGCGCCTCGGCCATCACCGAGTTCGGGGTGTACGTGGCGTCGCTGCTCATCTGGGCGGCGCGGCCCACCTGCACGCCCGGGTACAGCTCGATCAGGTCCCCCTCGGCGAGCACCCGGGACTGCTGCGGCGCCAGCGCGATCCGCTCGTTCTCCGCCATCGAGCCACCCGGGCGTACGCCGGAGCCGTTGGTGCTGGTGTCGGTGACCACCACCTCGCCCACGCGCAGCTCCAGCCGGATGTGGCTGCGGCTGATCCAGCGCCGGGCCTCGTCGTTGAGCCACTGGCCCAGCGTCACCGCGCCCGGCCCCTCCGGCGCCCGGCCGACCTGCACCGGCTCGGTCTCGGTGAGCGCGAACCGCTTGCGCACCAGCCCGCCGATGCGCACCGCGAGCACCTCGGTACGCGGGCGCGGACCGGCGTCGGAGAGCCGCGCGCCGTGCCGGGGGCAGGTCGGTGCGCCGGTGCGCAGCGTGGGTGGCGGCTGCTCGGCCGGCGCCCGGTCCACGGCGGCCAGGTCGGCGAACGCGCCGCCGCCCCCGCCGCCGCCGAACAGCGCGCAGCCCGGCTCGGGGCAGCGCCACTGCCGGGAGAGCAACTTGACGCCGGCCGGTGTGCGGCTGCCGGTGGCCGGGTCCTGGCCGCCGCCGACGTGCGCGATGAACACCGGCCCACCGGCGCCGGGCCCCGGGGCGAGCTCGCGCCCGGCCTGCCCGT
>NZ_JAGPXV010000006.1:0-33168 GCF_018070405.1 Micromonospora sp. D75 | reverse complement strand
CATCCGGCCAGGGCCGGTTCCAGCGCCGGGCCGGGCACCTGCACCGGCGTGCCGGGCGGGGTGAGCAGCGCCCGCGCGGCCACCGCCATCCGGCGCCGCTGCGGCACCAGGGCCCGGCGGACGAAGACGTCGTAGTCCTGCGCGGCGACCTCGTCCAGGATGCCGCCGTAGAGCGCGTACGCGGTGCGCATGCACGCCTGCGAGGCGGGGTTGAGCAGCGGGATGCCCGGCGCGGCGGCGAGGTAGTGGGCCTGCGCGCGGGTCACCTCGTACTCGATCAGCTCGCGGATGCGCGGCGTGGTGCGACCGGCGGCCTTGGCCGCGACGAGGTCGGCGCGGGTGACGTCGAACTTGGCCAGATCCTCGTCGGGCAGGTAGGTCCGGCCCCGGTCGAGGTCCTCGGCGACGTCCCGGATGAAGTTGGTGAGCTGGAAGGCGAAGCCGAGCTGGCGGGCGGGCTCCCGGGCGGCGGCCGGGTCGGAGCTGCCCAGGATCGGCAGCATCATGGTGCCGATGACGGCGGCCGAGCCCTCCATGTAGTCGAGCAGGTCGTCGTAGGTCGGGTACGACATCACCGTCAGGTCCATCGCCATGCTGCGCAGGAACGACGCGAAGTCGTCGCGGTCCAGGTCGAACACGGCGATGGTGTGCAGCACGGCGGGGAGCAGCGGGTCGTCGACCGACGCGCCGTGCAGCCCGGCCACGAATCGATCCGACCACTCGCGCAGCCGGGCCGCGCGCTCGGCGGGCGGCAGGTCCTCGGTGCGGTCGACGATCTCGTCCGCGTAGCGGGTGAATCCGTACAAGGCGTGCACATGTCGCCGTTTCCAGGCGGGGAGCAGCCGGGTGGCGAGATAGTAGGTACGGCCGTGACGCCGGTGCAGCTCGCGGCAGCGGTCATAGGCGGCGGCCAGATCCACGTCCATCGGCCCTCCTCAGTTTCGACGCAGCAATCGACGCAACTCGTAACCCTAGGGTACGCTCGCCCACATGGCCAACGACGCAGTTGCGGGTAATGCGCTCCGCGTCGCGCCGGCTCAGGCCGGGGCGACGGACGATCCGGTCCGCGGCGTACTGGCCGCGTTCACGAAAGACCTGATCAAAGGGGTCGATGAGACGCTGGTGGCGTTCCTGGCCGCGGAAGTCGATTCGCTGACCGAGATCGACGCAGCGATGGGTGCATTCGCCGCAACCGCGCGCGACTGCGTGCTGGCCGGCGGCAAACGGGTCCGGCCCACGTTCGCGTACTGGGGATGGCGGGGCGCTGTCGGCGGGGAGGAACCGATGTGTTCGGTGCTCCCGGCCCTGTCCGCCCTCGAACTGCTGCACACGTTCGCGCTCGTGCACGACGACGTGATGGACGCTTCCGACACCCGGCGCGGGCTGCCGACCGCGCACCGGGCCGCCGCCGCCCGGCACCGCGCCGCCGGGCACGCGGGCGACCCCGACCGGTACGGCGAAGCGGTCGCCGTCCTCATCGGCGACCTCTGCATGGTGTGGGCCGACCGGCTCATGGGCCACGCGGCGGTCCCCGCCGAGCGGCTGCTCGACGTGCGCCGCTGCTACGACCAGATGCGGGTGGAGACGGTCGCCGGGCAGTTCCTGGACGTGCTCGGCGAGAACGACGCGGGGAACTGGACCGTCGACCGGGCGCTACGGGTGGCCCGGTACAAGACCGCCAGCTACACCGTCCAGCGGCCGCTGCTCTTCGGCGCCTGCCTGGCCGGCACCGACCCGGACGACCCGCTCATCGCCGCGTACACCCGGTACGGGCTGGCCGTCGGCGAGGCGTTCCAGCTCCGCGACGACCTGCTCGGCGTCTACGGCGACCCGGAGACCACCGGCAAGCCGGCCGGGGACGACCTGCGTACCGGCAAGCCGACCGCGCTGCTGATGCTGGCCCGGCAACTCGCCGACCCGGCGCAGCGCCGGGCGCTGGACCGGGCCGGCTCGGTCACCACGGCACGCGACGTGGACCGGCTTGCCGACGTGGTCCGCGACACCGGCGCCACCGCCCGGGTGGAACGGATGATCGCCGACCGGGTCACCGAGGCGCTCGCCGCGCTCGGCACCGCACCGATCGACGAGACCGCGCGCACCGCGCTGACGGGTCTCGCCACCGCCGCCACCGCGCGGCGGGCATGATGAGCAACTTCGCGAGCAAGGGGGCCGGAATGCGTACCGTCAAGGGACGGACCGACCGGGTGGTGGTGGTCGGCGCCGGGCTGGGTGGACTGGCGTGCGCGCTGCACCTGGCCGGCAGCGGCCGGCAGGTGACGGTGCTGGAGCGCGAGCCGGTGCCCGGCGGGCGCGCCGGGCGGCTCAGCGTCGACGGGTACGAGTTCGACACCGGCCCGACCGTCCTCACCATGCCCGACCTGATCGCCGAGGCGCTCGGCGCGGTCGGCGAGGAGCTGACCGACTGGCTCGACCTGAGCCCGCTCGACCCGGCGTACCGCGCCTACTACCCGGACGGGTCGACGCTCGACGTCATCACCGACACCACCCGGATGGCGGCCGAGATCGCGCGTGTCTGCGGCCCCCGGGAGGCGGACGGCTACCTGCGTTTCGTCGACTACGCCCGCAACCTGTGGCAGTGGGAACGGGCCGACTTCATCGAGCGCAATCTCGACGCGCCGACCGACCTGCTCACCGGCAACCTGCTGAAGTTGTTCGCCAACGGCGCGTTCCGGCGGCTCCAGACGAAGATCAACCAGTTCTTCCGCGACCCGCGGACCCAGCGGATCTTCTCCTTCCAGGCCATGTACGCGGGCCTGTCGCCGCACGACGCGCTGGCGATCTACGCGGTCATCGCGTACCTCGACTCGGTGGCCGGTGTCTGCTTCCCGCGCGGCGGCATCCACGCGGTCTCCCGCGGGATGGCCGGCGCGGCCGAGAAGCACGGCGTGCAGTTCCGGTACGGCACCACGGTGACCCGGGTGGAGACCGCCAACGGCCGCGCCACCGGCGTGATCACCTCCGACGGCGACTTCGTCCCCGCCGACACGGTGGTGCTCAACCCCGACCTGCCGGTCGCCTACGAGGACCTGCTGCCGCCCAGCCGGCAACGCAAGCTCACCTACTCGCCGTCCTGCGTGGTGCTGCACATCGGTTCGACGCAGGGCTATGGCAAGATCGCCCACCACAACATCCACTTCGGGCGCTCCTGGAAGGGGACGTTCGACGAGGTGATCCGCCGAGGCGAGCTGATGACCGACCCGTCGCTGCTGGTGACGAACCCGAGCCGCACCGACCCGTCGGTGGCGCCGGCCGGGAAGCACACCTACTACGTGCTGGCGCCGGTGCCGAACCTGGAGCGGGCGCCGTTCGACTGGACGGGCGACCTCACCCAGCGGTACGCCGACCAGCTCGTAGGCACGCTGGAGGAACGCGGATACGTCGGCTTCGGCGACGGCATCGAGGTGATGCGGGCCGTCACCCCGGCCGACTGGGCGGCGCAGGGCATGGCCGCCGGCACGCCGTTCGCCGCCGCGCACAGCCTCTTCCAGACCGGACCGTTCCGCCCCTCCAACCTGCACCGGAAGCTGGACAACGTGGTCTTCGTCGGCTCCGGCACGCAGCCGGGCGTGGGGGTACCGATGGTGCTGATCAGCGGCAAGCTCGCGGCGGCCCGGATCACCGGGGCGACGGCATGAGCGAGCGGGAGGAACACCTGGTCGAGCTGGTCGGCGACGACGGGCAGGTGCTCGGCGAGACCACCGTGGCGACCGCCCACCAGCCACCCGGCCGGCTGCACCGGGCCTTCTCGGTGCTCCTGGTCGACCCGCAGGGGCGGGTGCTGCTGCAGCAGCGGGCCGCGGTGAAGACGCGGTTTCCGCTGCGCTGGGCGAACTCCTGCTGCGGGCACCCGCTGCCGGGCCAGTCGCTGACCGAGGCCGCCAACCGGCGGCTCGGCGAGGAACTCGGCGTCGGCCCGGTCGAGCTCACCGAGGTGGGCGTCTACATCTACTACGCCGAGGACCCGGCGACCGGCCGCGTCGAGTTCGAGTACGACCACGTGCTGCGCGCCGACGTACCCGCCGACCTGGTGACGCGGCCCGATCCGGACGAGGTGGCCGAGCTGCGCTGGGCCGACCCCGGCGCGGTGGTGGCCGACCTGGACGCCGACCCCCGCGCGTACGCCCCGTGGCTGGGCGGCGTGGTCAACCGGCTGCTGCATCCGGCGGGCCCGGCCCGGCCGGGCGTCGCGGCCTCCGAGGCACCGGAGCGGTCGGGTGGCCGATGAGGCGCTGAGCGCGGGGGCCGTGGCACGCCGGTTGGGTGTGGCGGTCACCACGCTGCGCACCTGGCACCAGCGGTACGGCCTCGGTCCCAGCGAGCACGTGCCGGGCCACCACCGGCGCTACACGCCCGCCGACCTCGCCCGCCTGGAGATCATGCGCCGGCTGACCACCGAGGGGGTGGCGCCCGCCGAGGCGGCCCGCTGGGCCCGGCAGGCCCCGGCCGTGCCGCCGCCGGACCGGCTCGCGCTCAAGGCACGGACCTCGGCGGTACGCGACGGCGGCGGCACGACCATCCCGGTCGGCCGGGCCGGCCCCGCCGCACGGGGGCTGGCCCGTGCCGCGATGCGCCTGGACTCGGTGACCATCGCGCGGACCATCGCCGAGGCGCTCGCCGCCGACGGGGTGGTGGCGACCTGGGAGGGGCTGCTCCGGCCGGTGCTCACCGGCATCGGGGAACGGCACGCCGCCACCGCCGGCCTGATCGAGGTGGAACACCTGATGTCCCGGTGCGTCTCGGTGGCGTTCGCCACGGTGATCCGGGCCCACCCGAACGGCGGACCGCCCCGGATCCTGCTCTCCTGCGCCGACGAGGAACAGCACTCGTTGCCGCTGGAGGCGCTCGCCGCCGCGCTCGCGGAGGCCGGTGTGAGCTGTCGCATGCTCGGCGCCCGGGTGCCGTTGCCCGCCCTGGTTGAGGCGGTCAACCGGACCGGGCCAGCGGCCGTGGTCCTCTGGTCGCACACCCGCGCGACCGCCGACCCGTGCCAGCTCACCGCGCTGCTGACCGTCCCCCGCCGGCCGCTGCTGGTGCTCGCCGCCGGGCCCGGCTGGCGGGCCGACTCGCTGCCGGCCGGGGTGGTCCGGCCAGTGGATCTGGCCGAGGCGCTCTCCCTCGCCCTGGCGGTACGGGACTCGCTGGACCAGTCGACGAAGGGCTGACGGCCCTTTTCGCTCCGGGGCGCGTCCACTACGGTCGGAAAGTCCGTCTGACCCCGACCCCTCCGGGAGCGACGAATGCGTCCACGCGCCCTGCCGGCGCTCGCCCTGGGCCTGGTGCTCCTCGTCACCGCCTGCGGCGAAGCCGGCAAGTCACCCGATCAGGCGGCGGCCTCGCCGTCGGTCTCGGCGTCGCCGTCGCCCGTGACGAAGCCCTCACCGACCCCGACCGCCACCCCCAGGAAGCCGAAGCTGCGCCCGGTGCCCAAGAAGCTCCCGGCGGGCCTGCACCGGGCCAGCGGGAGCGGCGGGGTGGCGCTCACCTTCGACGACGGACCGGATCCCCGCTACACCCCGCAGATCCTGGCCCAGCTCCGGGCGGCCCGGGTCACCGCGACGTTCTGCGTGGTCGGCCAGCAGGCCAAGCGCTACCCGGAGCTGGTGGCCCGGATCGTCCGCGAGGGTCACCAGCTCTGCAACCACAGCTGGCACCACGACGTGAACCTCGGCCGGCGGTCGGCCACCGAGATCCGGGCCGACCTGGAACGGACCAACGACGCCATCCGCGCCGCCGCGCCCAAGGCGCCGATCACCTGGTTCCGCCAGCCCGGCGGCCGGTGGACCGCCGAGGAGATCGTGGTGGCCCGGCAGATGGGCCTGCGCCCGCTGCACTGGAGCGTGGACCCGCAGGACTGGGACCACCCGCCGGCGAAGACGATCATCAAGCGGGTGAAGGGCGCCACCCGGAACGGCTCGATCGTGCTGATGCACGACGCGGGCGGTGACCGGGCCCAGACGATGGCCGCGTGCCGGCACCTGATCCCGGACCTGAAGCGGCGGTACGGGATCGCGCGACTACCCTGACCTGCGGTTTTGCCCGGCGTCGCGGCCATGCCCATACCGGTTTGGCCGTCCGTGCAGACATGACATATGCTTCTCCTGCCTCCGGCGGGGCCGGATGGGAGCAAGTCCGCTTGAAGTTGCGAGTGTGCAATGATGGCGGGGCCGCCCTCATCGTCTAGCGGCCCAGGACGCCGCCCTTTCAAGGCGGTAGCACGGGTTCGAATCCCGTTGGGGGCACGGTCCGGCTCGCGCCGGATGCAACACCAGCCAGGTCCTGTGGAGCAGTTGGAGTGCTCGCCGCCCTGTCAAGGCGGAGGTCGCGGGTTCAAGTCCCGTCAGGACCGCAAGCGCTGACGCCGCGCAGCTCAATGCGCGGCGTTCTGCGTATCGGCTCATGCGGTAGCATGTGCCGAGCACCACGGCCAGGTAGCTCAGTTGGTACGAGCGTCCGACTGAAAATCGGAAGGTCGGCGGTTCGACCCCGCCCCTGGCCACATAGCCTTTCGCCGGGCTACAGGAACGCCGACCAGCGGATACGCAGGTCGGCGTTCTGCTTTTCAGCCCAGGTGGGCCGCCTCCGCCCGCAGGTGCTCCAGGAAATGCGTGACCGCCGGCGGCGGCGTCCTGCCCCGCACGGTCGCCGCGAATATCTGCCGTACCGACTCGTCGTCCGGGTGCAGGCGGAGCAGGGCGATGTCCGGCGGGGTTCCGCGTACCGCCAGGGCCGGAACCAGGGCCACCCCCAACCCGGCGGCGACGCATCCCAGCTTGCCGGTCCACTCGGCCGCGACGATGTCGATGCGCGGCGAGAAACCGCTGGGCAGGCTTGCGCGGAGCAGGCTGTTCTCCGCGGTGGCCGAGCCCACGACGAACGCTTCCGGGGCGAGGTCCGCCAGGCGCACCGAGCGGCGGCGCGCCAGCCGGTGGTCACGCGCGACCGCGACCAGGAGCCGCTCGTCGAGCAGGTGTCGCAGGTCGAATCGTTCGCGGTCCAGCTCGCCCGTGGGCGAGGTGCTGACCACTGCCACATCCGCCTCCTCGGCGAGCAGGCGCTCCAGCAGCCGCGGCGTCACGCCCTCGACCAGCGACAGCGAGACCTCCGGGTAGGCCGAGCGGAACGACGCCATCGCCCGGGGTACGAGGGCCGCGACAGCGGTCGGGAAGGCACCCACACGCAGCCGCCCTCGGCCGAGCCCGCCCAGGTCGTCGAGGTCACGCCGGGCCGCGGCGAGCCGGTCGAGGACCGCCTCGGCGTGCGGGAGCAGCTCTCGTCCCTCCTCGGTGAGGGCGACGCCGCGGGGCAGCCGGTCGAAGAGCCGGGCGCCGATGTCGGCCTCGAGCGCGGCTATCTGCCGGGAGACAGCCGACTGGGTGAAGCTGAGGGCGCGCGCGGCGGTGGTGATCGAGCCGTGCCGCGCGACGGTGCGGAACACCTCCAGCAGCTGAGTCTCCATGGGCAGGCATGGTAATCACGCATGGCAGGCATGCAAGACATTCGTTGGTCGCATTGCTTTCACCGGCCTAGCGTTACGGCGTGAAGATCATCGCGGTTCTCGGGACCGGGCACATGGGTACGCCGATCGCGCGCCGCCTCCTGGCCGGCGGCAACCGGGTCAGAGTGTGGAACCGCAGCCCGGAGCGTTCGGAGCCGCTCGCGGCGGTCGGCGCGACGGTGGCCGCGAGCCCGTCCGCCGCGGTCGACGGAGCCGAGGTCGTCGTCGTCATGCTCGCCGACGCCGGCGCGGTCGAGACGGTGCTGTTCGGGCCGGACGGCGCCGCCACCGCGCTCCGACCCGGGACGGTCGTGGTGCAGATGTCGACGATCGGGCCGGACGAAGTCCGAGCGGTGGCCGGCCGGCTTCCGGCGGGCGTCTACCTCCTCGACGCCCCCGTCGGCGGCAGCGTCAACGCCGCCCGGGCCGGCACGCTGGTGATCTTCGCGGGCGGCCCTGCCGATGCCGTGGAGAGGGCGGCTCCGGTGCTGGGGCAGCTCGGGACGGTCCGTCACTGCGGTCCGATCGGCGCAGGTGCCGCCGTCAAACTCGTCGCGAACACGGGCCTGGTGACGGCTGTCGCCGCGCTGCACGACGCGCTGGCTGTCGCCGCAGCGCTCGGTGTCGACAGGCAGACCGCCCTCGACGTGCTCGACCGTGGGGCCCTCGGCGGCGCGGTCGGACGGGCCACGGCCTCGGGCGCCTCGTTCGCAGTCACGATGGCGGCGAAGGATGCCCGGCTGGCGCTGCGCCGCCCGGTGCCGGCCCCCGTGCTGGAGGCCGCCCTCGACCTGATGCGGGCCGCGCCGGACCAGGACGCCGATCTCTCCTCCCTCGTCTCCCCCGACTTCTGCGAAGGGACGCCGATGCGCCTCACCCTGGACAACCCCGGATCCGTCGCGGCCCCGTTCGGCGACCGCTTCGCGCACGTCGCCCGGATCGATGTCGGCGGCGGCGCGCTGCTGATGCTCGCCGGACAGGTCGCCGTCGACGACGACGGCGAGGTGGTGGCCCCCGGAGACGCAGGCGCCCAGGCCGAACGGATCTTCGAGATCGTGGGCGGCGTGCTCGCGGCGCACGGCGCGAGCTTCGACGACGTGCTGCACATCCGCACGTTCATGACGGACCTGGCTGACCTGCCGGCGTACGCGGCCGTCCGGCGCCGGTTCTTCCCGGGCACACCGCCGCCGGCGAGCACGACTGTCGAGATCAGCAAGCTCTTCCTGCCGGGCGCTGTGCTCGAGGTCGAGGTCACGGCCGTGGTCCGGTCCCGCTAGGTGTCGCGACGATTGCGCTTCCCGGTCGGTTGGCCGTATCCACGGCCGGCACAGGTCGCCACCCTGAGTACCTAACGGGTGTACGGTCCCCGGCAACGGCGGCGGCGCCTACGGTGAGCCCGCTGAGTGACGGACGGAATGAGGCAGGTGAGCACCAGAAGGTCGCATGTGCGGACGCTGCGTACGGCTCTGACGTCGGTCCTCGTACTGGCCGTGATCCTGGTGGGCGGGTGCGGCCGGGTCTCGGGGCTCCTGGATTCCGTCTCCCTGTTCCATCCGGTGTGGGCCGCCGACGGCTGGGTCTACTACCTGCGGGAGGTGACCTCGACCTCGGGCTCGGGAGTAGCCGAGGTGTGGCGGCAGCGGCCCGACGGGAGCGGCGAGGAAGCCGTTCTCACGCGCGCCCCGGCGGTGCCCGCCTGCGAAGCGGGCTTGTTCAGCTTCTTGTTCGCCGACCCCGACGGCGACCTCGGGGTGGCCCTCGAATGCGGCTGGGACGGAACGGAGCTGCTCACCTACTCGCCGGCCGACAAGACGTTCGAGCCTCTGGCGTCGACGCGCTTCCTCGCCGGTGCCGCACTCGTGAACGGTGACGGCAGGGGATATGTGCAGGCGCGCCGGAAGTGCGGGCCGGGGGGAATCCAGCTGCTCGCTGACGGGAAGGCGTCTGAGTTCCCCTCTCCGGTGACGGTCGACGGGACAACCTTCAACCTCAGTGGCAGTGATACGGGTTGCGAGTCCATGGTGCTGGTGCGGTCGCCGGCAACCATGGGTGAGCGGCTGTTCTTCATCACCGCACCCGACACCCTCGGCAGGTTGCCGCTGCCTGTCGAGGTGTATCCGTCTGACTTCACCTGGCACCTGACCGAGTGGGACGTCGGATCGGCCACGGCCAGGTTCCTCGCGGAGCTTCCCGGGCTCGCCGACCTGGCGGTGTCGCCGGACGGCAGGTCGGTGATCGCCGCCGTCGCGTCGGATCACGTGGGCGGCGTGTGGTCGGTCGACGTCGACACCGGGAAGAAGACGCGGATCGCCGACGGTGAGCGCGCGTACCACCCGAGCTTCTCTCCGGACGGCAAGCGGTTCGTCTACGTCGAGGCCTTCAAGCGGCTGAGGTTCGCCGAGGCACGGTAGTCGCCGGCCGGCTCACGCCGCGAGGGACGCCCCGCGCCTCGGCCGCGCGATATGTTGCACGCTGTGACAGGGCCTGAGATCACCGTTGCGACGCCGGAAGACCGTGGCAGCGTGGTCACGTCGCTGGTCGCGGCCTTCACCAAGGATCCGGTCCTGCGGCACCTGTTCCCCGACGAGGCGACCTATGCGCGTTATGCGGCCGCCTTCTTCGGGCACCTGTTCGACAAGCGGGTGCACAAGGAGACGATCTGGACGATCGGCCACGGCGCGTCGGTGGCGATCTGGGAGCCGCCGGCATCCGGGAGCGCACAGCCGGACGACGATCTCGCCGCCCGGCTTCCCGCCGACGTGTTGCACCGCGTCCGCGCCTACGACGAGGCGGTGCACGCCGCGCTGCCGGCGGCGCCGTTCTGGTACCTGGGGGTGCTGGGTACGCACCCGGACCACGCCGGCCGCAGGTGGGGCCACGCCGTGATGCGGATGGGGCTGGACCGGGCCGCCGCGGACGGCCTGCCGGCGATTCTGGAGACCAGCAACCCGGACAACGTCGAGGTGTACCGGCGCGCCGGCTGGGAGGTGGTGCACGCCTTCGCGGAGCCGCTGCCCACCTGGGTCATGCGGAATCGCCGTACCTGACCGTAGGACAGAGATCCCCACCGGCGGAGACGCCGGTGGGGATCCGCCGTTCAGACGCCGGCGGGCTGCTCCGCGGTGTCCGAGGCGCAGCAGGCGCTCTCGGTCACCTTCTCCAGCTGCGGTGAGTCGGCCTTGACCGTGTAGACCTCCCACGGCTCGTCGCCGGGGCCGCGCACCCAGACCTTGTCCTGGAGCGCGTAGCAGCACTCGGTGTCGTTCTCCTCCAGCGTGATCAGGCCGGACTCGGCGAGCCGGCTGGTCGCGGCGTTCACCTCGCCGGTGGTGGCCACCTCGACCCCGAGGTGGTCCATCACCGTCGGCAGGCCGGGCTCACCTTCGAGGAGTACGAGCTTCAGCGGCGGGTTCTCCACCGCGAAGTTGGCGTAGCCGGGGCGGCGCTTGGCCGGCTCGACGCCGAACAGCTTGCTGTAGAAGGCGACGGAGCCTTCGAGGTCGGAGACGCGCAGGGCGAGCTGGACGCGGGACATGTGAACTCCCTGTCTAGATGTTTATCGAAGCAGACTCCACCCTGCCCTCTGCTTTGAAGTCTGTCAACCTAGAGAAATGTCGAAACAAGCGCTGCCGGCGCCTCGGCGTCGGAGATCTGCGTCTGACTCCGAGCGGCGTGGCACCTGGGCCTGGCACCGGGTACGCCCCGAGGCGTTCCGCCAACTCGGCGCGCCTGTCCCACCACACAGCGCTGTCGTGGAGCGGCGTTCCCGGTGTCCGGAAGCGGGCGCAACGGAAGCTGCGCACCGAGACATGAGCCGGTATGGTCCGGACCTATGGGACAGGAGATGGCCGATCCGGATGAGGTCCGGCAGGAATCCGACCGCTTCTCCCTCCGCAGCAACCTGTTCGTCCCGGCGTCGGCCGAGCGGGCGTACGCCGTGTTCACCGGATCGCTCGCCGACTGGTGGGTACGCGAGTACACCTGGTCCGGCCCGCAGGCGCTCGCCGCGCTCGGCATCGAACCCCGGGCCGGCGGCATGCTCTACGAGATCGGCCCGTACGGCTTCCGCAACGACTGGGGCCGCGTGCTGACCTGGGATCCGCCCCGGCGTCTGGTCTTCACCTGGCAGATCGGCCCGGACCGGGTGCCGGTGCCGGACCCGGCCGGCGCCAGCGAGGTGGAGGTCCTGTTCCACCCCGAGGGCCCGGAACTGACCCGGGTCGAGGTCGAGCACCGCTACTTCGACCGGCACGGCGCCGCGGCCGAGGGCTACCGCGAGGCGCTCACGGCCGGCTGGCACGAGTTGCTCTGCCGCTACCTGGCGACGGTCGCCCGCACCGCCTGACCCGTACCCGATGGGCCCGGTCAGCCGGTGATGCCCGGCGTCGCCGCGGCGCCGGGCACGCCGGTGCCGCCGAGGTCGGCGCGGCGGCCGGCGTCCGCGCCCGGCGCGAAACCACCGCCCGCGAGGCGCCGTCGCGGCGCGGTGCGCAACCTGGGGTACGCCTCGGCGACCCGGCGCTGGACGCGGTCGGAACGGTCGGCGAGTACCAGGGCCGTCGAGGGGCCGCCCGCCTCGGCCACCGCGTTCTCCTCGGCTGCGCGCAGCCGCTGCGCGACGACGTACGCGAAACCGGCCAGCCAGGTACGCCGGAACGCGGCCGGGTGCTCCCCGTCCGGCACGGCGGCTCCCGCCAGTCCGTGCGCGGCCTGCACCAGCAGCGAGGTGAACAGCAACTCGACGCGTTCCAGGTCGCTGGCGAAGCCGAACAGGTGCATGGCGAAACCGTTGCCCTGCCGTCGGCGTACACAGCGGCAGCGCAACGGTTCGGCGACCGCGGCCAGCAGTCCGGCCTTGTCCCGGGCGTACGGCGCGACCACCTCGACCGTCCGGTCGCCCACCGGGTCGACGGCCGGGTCGCGTGCCGCGAGCAGCGCCCGGTCGACGCCGTAACGGGCGATCAGCTCGGTGGCCTTGGCCATGAACGCGGCCGACTCGGCGGGCGTGCAGGCCGGGTCCTCGGCCTGGGCGAGCAGCTTGCGCACCTTGCTGAGCATCGCCTCGGACATGACCCAGAGCTATCACAGCCGGCGCGCGTCGCGGCGCGGCGGGCTCAGTCGGACCGGCTGCGCAGCGTGGCGATGGTCGAGCCGGCGAGGGTGAGCAGGCAGTCGGGCAGCAGCCCGTCGGCGGCGGCCGCGCCGAACAGCGCCTCACCGGTGTCGGCGTCGTCGTTGGCGCACGCGCTGACGAAGCGGGCCACCCAGCGGGTGTCGTAGTCGGCCTGGTCGATGCCGGGGAAGTCGAGGGCCGCCCCGCCGGCCGGCGCGTCGTCGCCGAGCATGGTGGCGGCCAGGCACCACGCCACCCCGTACGCCCCGGCCAGGCCGGAGCGGTCCACCACCGCGTCGAACGTGCCCACCACCCCGGCGCCGTCGCCGGCGAGGGCGGAACGGAGCACGGCGGTCGCGTCGTCCAGCGTCTGCTGTGCTTCGTCGTTCACCCGCGGAACAGTAGCGCCGGGGGTCAAGCCGTGACCCGGAAATCGCTCGATGAACACGCAGCGTGATTCCCGCAGTCGGGGTGCCGACGGAGCCGACTCCACAGTCCCGCCTACCGCGTGGGCACGCTAAGGTGCGCAGCGGACCTTCGCCGGAGGAAGGACGACCATGCTGAGAACACGCACGTCGCGCGCGGCCCTGTCCATGGCCTGCGCGGCGCTCCTGCTCGCCACGAGCGCCTGCGGGAGCGACGAGCCGGAAGAAGCGCCCGCCACCCAGGTGCGCCTCTACGGCACCGACGGCAACATGCTCAATTCATACCCAGCCGAGCTGAAGGATCGGGCGGATCTGGTGAACGGGATGAAGGGCACCACGCCCCTCACTCCGCTGCCCGAGAGCTTCAAGGAACGACTACTCGCCGTAGACGCGAAGCTGGGTGACTTCCTCTACTCCGCCGAGTCCTACGACGCGGTCGTGATCAGCGCGCTGGCCGCCCAGCTCGCCGGCACCACCGCGCCGGGCGAGATTGCCAAGCAGATCGTCGGGGTCACCACCGGCGGCGAGCGCTGCGATGAGGTGGCGACCTGCCTCCAGCTCGCCCGCGCCGGTCAGGACATCCAGTACCGGGGCGTGTCGCTCACCCGGGCCGGGTTCACCGACAACGGCGAGCCGGCCACCGCCAGCTACGGCACCATGCACTTCGACAACCAGAAGATCGACGACAGCAAGACCGAGTTCGTCGGCGCCGGTGAGGAGTCCGGGGCGAGCAGCAAGACGCCGCCGCGCGGTCGCAAGCTGCGCGACGGGAAGGCGAAGGACGCGCCGCTGGTCCTCGGCGGCCTCCTGCCGAAGACCGGTGACCTGGCGCTGGCGTACCCGCCGCTGGCCGCCGGCGCCGCGCTCGCGCTCCGCGAGGTCAACGCCGCCGGTGGTGTGCTCGGTGAGCCGGTGAGGTGGGTCGAGGGCGACGACGGCACCAACCCGGCGGTCGCGAAGGCCACTGTCGCCTCGCACGTCCGGGAGGGCGTCCACGTCATCATCGGCGCCGGTGGTTCGGGCATCTCCCGGGCGGTGCTGCCGGACGTGGTGGCCGCCGGGCGGATCCTGTTCTCGCCGTCGAACACCGACGCGGGGCTGAGCGCGGTGGACGACAACGGCCTCTACTTCCGTACCGCCCCGCCGGACAGCCTCCAGGGTCGCGCGCTGGCCGACGTGATGCTCCGGGACGGGCCGCGCAAGATCGCGATCCTGGCCCGTAAGGACTCCTACGGCGAGGGCCTCCAGGAGAACGTCCGTTCGGA
Source organism: Micromonospora sp. D75 (assembly GCF_018070405.1). Classification (NCBI taxonomy): domain Bacteria; kingdom Bacillati; phylum Actinomycetota; class Actinomycetes; order Micromonosporales; family Micromonosporaceae; genus Micromonospora; species Micromonospora sp. D75. Next base: position 18,849 of record NZ_JAGPXV010000006.1, on the reverse strand, counting down.
GCTGGAGAAGGCCGGCATCGGCGCGGACCGGGTCAAGCTGCTGACCTACGAGCCGCCGGAGGACCCGAAGACCCCCGTCGACTTCTCCGGCATCGCCCAGGAGATCAAGGCGTACGGGCCGGAGGCGCTGCTGCTCATCGGCTTCGCCGAGTCCGCGCCGGCGATCCCGGCTCTGGCGGACGCCGGAGTCCAGATCAGACGCTGAGAAGCGCCGACGACGAGGGCCGCACCGGGAACACCGGCGCGGCCCTCGTCGTGTTCCGGCTCAGCGCGCCTTGCGCCGGTCCAGGAACTCGGTCATCCGCCGGTGTTTCTCCTCGTCCTCGAAGAGCACCGCCTGGCTGAGCAGGTCGAGTTGCGGGTGCGCGGCCGCCGGGGCGTCCACCGCCAGCTTGGTCAGCCGCAGGGCCAGCGCGGAGCCCTTCGCCATCTCGTCGAGCAGACCGTGCGCGGTGGGCAGCAGCTCGTCCGGTTCGGCCACCACCCGGTTCACCAGCCCGATCCGCAGCGCCTCCGCGGCGTCCACCCGCCGGCCGGTGAAGAGCAGCTCCTTGGCGCGGGCCTCACCGATCAACGCCGGCAGCCGGTAGGTCGCGCCCGCGCCGGCCAGGATGCCCAGCCGCACCTCGGGCTGACCGAAGACCGCGCGGTCCGTGCACACCCGCAGATCGCAGGCGTACGCGAGTTCGGCGCCGCCGCCCAGCGCCGGCCCGTCGACGGCGGCCACGGTGGGCATCGGGAGCGCCCGGATGCGGGCGAAGACGCCCTGGTTGATGGCGGCCAGCGCGTCCAGCCGGCCGCGCTCGCGCAGCTGGGCGATGTCGGCGCCGCCGGCGAAGATGCCCACCGTCCCGCCGGTGAGCAGCAGCAGCCGGGGGCGTGCCTCCAGGTCGGCGCAGACCGCGTGCAGCTCGGCCACCAGGTCGGCGTCGATCGCGTTGCGTTTCTCCGGCCGGTCCAGCGTCACGACCAGCCGGTCCGGCAGCTCCTCGATCCGCAGCCCGCTCATTTCTTCTGGCCGTCCTTCCAGGTGTAGAAGCCCTGCCCGGACTTCTTGCCCAGCTTCCCGGCGGCCACCATCTCGACCAGCAGCGGCGGCGGCGCGAAGCGGTCCCCGTACGCGGCCTGGAGCGTACGCGCGATGTCGAGCCGCACGTCCAGTCCGACCAGGTCGGTCAGCTCCAGCGGTCCGATCGGGTGCCGGTAGCCGAGCACCATCGCCTTGTCGATGTCGGCCGGGCTCGCCACCTCGTCGGCCACCATCCGGATCGCCTCCAGGCCGAGCGTGACGCCGAGGCGGGAGGTGGCGAAGCCGGGCATGTCGCGTACGACGACGGGGTCCTTGCCCAGCCGGGCGGCGAGCGCGACGGCCGCCTCGGTGGTCTGCGGCGCGGTGGCCGGGCCGACCACGACCTCCAGCAACGCCATCGCCCAGACCGGGTTGAAGAAGTGCAGTCCGACGAAGTCGGCCGGGCGGTCCAGCCCGGCGGCCAGTTCGGCGATCGGGATGCTGGACGTGTTGCTGCCCAGCAGCGCGGGGCGACGGCTCTCCGCCTCGCGCAGCACGGCGCGCTTCAGGTCGAGCCGCTCGGGCACCGCCTCCACGATCACGTCGGCGCCCTCGGGCACCTCGGTGAGCCCGGCCCGCAACGTGACGCGCCCGCGGTTGGCGGTGGCGGCCTCCTCGGTCAGCTTGCCGCGCTGCACGCCCCGGTCCCACAGCTCGCCGAGCCGGCGGACGGCCTCGGCGCCCCGCGCGGGGTCGACCTCGACCAGTTCGACCGCGTACCCGGCGCCGGCCGCCACGTACGCGATGCCGAGGCCCATGGTGCCGGCCCCGACGACCACAAAACGACCACTCATCGGTGTCCCCTCGCCGCGGCGGGGGCGCGCGGGGTCTCCGCCGCCGGGCCCGTCCGCTCGCTCGTTCCTGCATGCGACCCTATGCAGGGCCGGGCCGCCGGGATGAGTGGGGGCGGAGCGGACGGGGTAAGGACGGCCGTCAACGTCGAAGGAAGGAACGAGATGAGCCAGGCACCGGAGAGCGCGGAGAACACCGAGACGGTCGAGACCCGCGGCGACGAGCGGGTGGACCTGCTCCGCGCGGACACCAACAACGACGGCAAGACCGACGTGTGGGTGGTGGACACCGACGGCGACGGCAAGGCCGACCTGTTCCAGTTCGACACCGACGGTGACGGCAAGGTGGACATCACCATGGTGGACATCGACGAGGACGGCACGCCGGACGAGGTGGTCGACGGCGACGGCGGACTGCCCCCGGAGCAGACCACCCCCACCGTCCAGGTCTGAGCATGTAAGGAAGGGCCCCTTGTTAACGCCTGGGCGCTTGAAAGGGGCCCTTCCTAACGCCGCAGCGTCAGTGTGGCGAGGTAGTACGGGTGGTCGGTGTCGTCCACGTCGGCCAGTCGCCACGGCGAGCCGTGGACCAGCTCGGCGAACTCCTCGGGCGAGCAGACCAGGTAGTCGAACCACCCGGTGCCGAGCAGCCGGTAGCGCAGCCGCAGCCGCAGTTGCCCGCCGATCCGGCCCCGCTGCCGGTTGCGCTCGTGATAGGCGGTGTGCACCGGGTCGGTGGTGCCGTACGGGTCGGTGCCGTGGGCGATCACCCGGGCGCCGGGGCGGGCCAGGGCGGCGAGCGCGGCCAGCATCGCGGGCGCCCGTTCCCGCCCCTCGAACAGCCCGAGGTTGTTGCCGAGCAGCAGGAACGTGTCGTAGCGCGGCCCGTCGGCGGTGTGCTCGTCGACGGTGCCGTGGACGAGGTCGCGTACGCCCCGGTGCCGGCTGACCCGCAGCGCGCCCAGCGAGGTGTCCAGGCCGGTGACGGGCACGCCGCGCTCCTGGAGTTCCAGCGCGATCCGTCCGGCGCCGACGCCGACGTCGAGCACGTGCCCGCGTACCCGGTCCACCGCCCGGTGGTCGTGCGGCTGCCACAGCTGCGGCGGGTCCAGGTAGTGCCCGGCGGGCGCGCCGTTGATCAGCCCGTCGTCCCGCTCGATGATCTCGATGACCGGCCGGGGCAGGCGCCCACCGGCCATCGGCCGGGGTCCGATCCCGGTGGCGACCGCGTACGCGTCGCGGATCATCTCGCCGAACACGTCGCCGATCTCGGGTTCCCCGGTCATGCCCGCAACGCTATCCGGGGGTCGGCGGCGCCGTGGCCGCCGTATCCTGGGCGGCGTGACCGACCTGGACCGCCTGGCGGCGGAGAAGTACGTCCTGCTCACCACGTTCCGCAAGGACGGCCGGGCGGTGGCGACACCGGTGTGGGCGGTACGCGACGGTGACTCGCTGGCGGTGTGGACGGTGTCCGACTCCGGCAAGGTGAAGCGGATCCGGCGCGACGGCCGGGTCACTGTGGCGCCGTGCGACGTGCGCGGGCGACCGCACGGCGATGCGGTGCCGGCACACGCGACGATCGCCGATCCGGAGAGCACCCGGCGGGTGCGGGGCCTGCTCAAGCAGAAGTACCGGCTGATCGGGCGGCTGAGCCTGCTCGGCAGCCGGCTGCGCCGGGGCGAGGGGGGCACGGTGGGGCTGCGGATCGTGCTGGACGGCGCGGCCCCCGGACACGATTGAGCCCGGGCACGATTAAGGGCGGCGCCGCGACGGCACCGCCCCTGATCGGAACGCCGGAGAACGCCGGTTCGTCAGTCTCCCTGGCGCTGCTGGGGGATCTGCCCCTGCAGTAGCGCCCGAACCTCTGACTCACGGTAGCGGCGGTGGCCGCCAAGGGTCCGGATGGCGCTGAGCTTGCCAGCCTTGGCCCACCGGGTCACCGTCTTCGGGTCGACACGGAACATCGACGCCACCTCGGCCGGTGTGAGTAGCGGCTCAGGTTCGTGCGTTCGCGATGCCATCGGGGTCACTCCTCCACATGTATAGACATCGGCCGGGGTCCCGCCGGCCGACGCGTCTCCCATGGTCCGGCTAGTCCCCGATGTCCGACATGGGCCGAACGGCTGAAGGTCCCTAGACGGACGGATGAAGCATGCCCGATTTTTACGACTTTTATGCCGCAGAAACTACCTTATTAGGACTCATGATCACGGTTCGTGACGCATCAACTACGAGACACTCTCGTGTCCAAGACCACTTATCGGGGTAAACCGGGCGTCAGTTGCAGCGCTCCAACAGCTGCACCGCGCGCCAGCGGGCGACCAGCTTGTCGTACGCGGCGGACGCCTCCTCGGCCTCGCCCCGGCCCAGTCCGGACAGTCCGGTGGCCACCAGATCGGTCGAGTCGTCGGCCTCGAGCGTCTCGTCCGGCAGCAGTTGCACCAGGCCGCCGTAGTCCAGCTCGACCACCGAGCGCGGGTGGAACTCCTCCAGCCACCGGGCCGCCTCCTCGACCGCCTCGGTGATCGGCGCCTCGCCGATCGACTTGCGCAGCACCGACAGCGCCCGCGACGCGCGGCGGCGCGCCTTGGAGATCTCGGTGCGGTAGCGCAGCGCGCGCCGCTCCGGCTCGGTGACCAGGTGCCGCTCACCCGCCTCGAACAGCACGAACCAGCGCAGCGGCACGCCCCAGGTGGCGATCTGCTCGTGCACCCGGGGCACGCCGTGCTCCAGCACCCGGGCGCCGCTGCGCCAGTCCTCCACCACGGCCTTGGCCTGCCCGGCGAGCACCGGCGGCACGAACGCGTCGGCCAGCACCGAGGGCACGCCGTCGCGGGCGCTCAGCGCCGCCTCGGCGACCCGGATGCGCAGGTTCCAGGGGCAGACCAGCAACGAGTCGTCCGACTCCAGGACGTACGCCTCGTCGGGCAGGTCGGGCAGCCGGGTCCAGCCCGCGCCCAGCGCCTCGATCACGGCGGTCCGTTGTCGTACCGGCCCTTCCAGCGGGGCGATCGCCCGGCCCTCGCTGACGTACCGGCGCCAGTAGGACTGCCGGTCCCGGTCGAAGGCGGTCAGCGGCTCGTACACGCGCAGGTATGAAGCGAAGAGCGACGGCACGGCGCGATCCTCCCACGAGACGGGACCGCCCGTCGCCGCCCGTGAGCCCGTGGCGTGACGTGCGCGACAGTACGGTTCGGGCCGATATTAGGCTCAGAGACACCGGCAGCATCCCGCCGGCGTGCCACCAGGTTCCGCTCCCCACAAGGGCGCTCACCGACACAGGAGTCAGCCATGGGCGTATTCGCCAGCACCGACGACCCCGTTTCCACGGGGCATGAGCAGGTCGTGTTCTGCCAGGACAAGCAGTCCGGCCTGAAGGCGATCATCGGGATCTACTCCACCGCGCTGGGCCCCGCGCTCGGCGGGACCCGGTTCTACCCGTACGCCACGGAGGCCGACGCCCTCGCCGACGTGCTCGACCTCTCCCGCGGCATGGCCTACAAGAACGCGCTGGCGAACCTCGACCTCGGTGGCGGCAAGGCGGTCATCTGGGGCGACCCCGAGCAGATCAAGAGCGAGGCGCTGCTGCGCGCGTACGGCCGCTTCGTCGAGTCGCTCAACGGCCGCTACTACACCGCCTGTGACGTCGGCACGTACGTCGCGGACATGGACGTGATCGCGCGTGAGACCCGGTACGTCACCGGCCGCAGCGTGGAGCACGGCGGCGCGGGCGACTCCTCGATCCTCACCTCACCGCGTGGGGCGTGTTCCAGGGCATGCGGGCCGCCGCCGAGCACGTCTGGGGCAGCCCGACGCTGGCCGGCCGCCGGGTCGGCGTGGCCGGGCTGGGCAAGGTCGGCAAGTACCTGACCGCCCACCTGCTCGACGACGGCGCCGAGGTGGTGGCGACCGACGTGAACCCGCGCGCCCTGGAGTGGGCGCGCGCCACCCACCCGCAGGTCACCCTGGTCGACGACACCGCGGCGCTGGTCGCCTCCGACATCGACGTGTACGCCCCGTGCGCGCTCGGCGGCGCGCTGAACGACGAGACCGTGCCGGTGCTGCGGGCGAAGGTCGTCACCGGAGCGGCGAACAACCAGCTCGCCCACTCGGGCATCGAGAAGGTGCTCGCCGACCGGGGCATCCTCTACACCCCGGACTACGTGGTGAACGCGGGCGGCGTGATCCAGGTGGCCGACGAGATCGAGGGCTTCAACTTCGAGCGCGCCAAGCTGCGCGCCACCCGGATCTTCGACACCACCCGGCAGATCCTCCAGCTCGCCGACGACGAGGGCGTACCCCCGGCGGTGGCCGCGGACCGGCTCGCCGAGCGGCGGATGGCCGAGGTCGGCCGGCTGCGCGCGATCCATCTGCGGTGAAGCTCACCTCCGGGGGCGGAGCGGCGACTCCACCCCCGGAGGCCGTGCGCGTTAAGCTGAGCCTCGGGCCCGTTCGTACCCATTTGTCCGCTGTCACGGCCAGCCCCGGACCTTACCCCTTACCCGGTACACTTGGTGACGGCTGGACCACTGCGACGCGCAGGTCCGGTCGACGGTGACCCGAGGTGCCGAACGATGGCATCCCCATGTACCGTAAGAGCCACGAGAGATGCCTGACGTCATCGGGGCCCGCCTTCGGGCTGCCCCGCATTCTGTGCGAGGGGGTCGAGCCATGGGGCGCGGCCGTGCTAAGGCCAAGCAGACGAAGGTGGCGCGGGAGTTGAAGTATCACTCCCCGAACACCGACCTAACCGCCTTGCAGCGCGAACTGGCGGGTAGTGGGAAGTCTGAGCACAACTTCGACGACGACTACAAAGAGTATGTCGACGACGATGACGAGGACCACGCGGACGACGACCCGGATACCTGGGCTCGTCCGACCCGCTGACCTCCGGTCACATCTGAGCACGCGGTAACCCCCGCGTGCTCACGCATGTGCTCTGCTGAGCCGGCGTACGACCGACGATCAGGGACCTGCCGTGCCGGGGTGCCGCCCCGACTCGCCGACAGGTCCCTGATCGCGGAACCGAGCCCTCAGCGCGGCCGGTTGTTCCAGTTGTAGAACGTCGGGATGTTCTCGAAGTGGTTCCAGGCGCAGACCGCGTTGGCGCCGTCGCCGCCCGACACCTCCGCCCGCAGCAGCCGCGCCGCCTCCGCCTCACGGAGCAGAGCGGTAAGCCCCGCAGCGGCGTCCCGCACCCGGTCGGCCACTGCCCCCCGGTCGGTGTCACTGATGGTCTCGGGCATGCTCCAACACTCCCTCCAGTAGGCGGATCTTGCTGTTCCGGCAGTGCTCGGTCTCCGTACCGTCGAAACGCCCCAGCTCGAAGTAGCGGTTGGCGGCGTGCCCACCCCCACAGAAGCCGAAGTACGCGCAGGACGTCCGGCACGCCTCCACGCCGGTGAGGAACTCGCCCACCCAGGGCGTGCCGGCCGCGTCGGCGAGGATCTCGCCCAGCGGGGTGGTGAGCACGTTCCCGCTGGTGAAGTCGCCGTAGTGCGGGTCCGTGAAGCCGGCCAGCTCCGGCGAGAGCACCACCACCGAACCGTCGTGCCCGACCGTCGGGATCGGGTCGAGGCGGCGGGGCAGCAGGTCGTCGGCGGTGCCGGCCAGCACCGCGCCCGCGTACCGCAGCGACCACTCCACCTCGCGCAGGTGGATCCGGGGATCACGCCGCCAGGCCGCGACCAGCTCCGCCCAGAACCCGGTGACCGCGCCCGCGTCCCGGGCGTTGGTCCGGGTGTTGACGCCCTCGGTCTCCTCGATGTTGACGCCGAGCACGTCGCAGCCCAGGTCGAGGAAGTAGTCGTACAGCTCGGTCGCCAGGCCCGGCTCCGGCCGGGACACCACAGCCAGCGCCGAGAACGGCACGCCGTGGCGGCGCAGCGCCGCCACCCCGGCCACGATCCGGTCGTACGCGGGCCGCCCGCCCCGGGTGACCCGCTCGGCGTTGCGGGCCCGTGGCCCGTCCACGCTGACGCTGACCCGCACCCGGTGCTCGGCGAAGAACGCGCACCAGGCGTCGTCGATCAGCGTGGCGTTCGTCTGCACGTGGTGCTCGACGTCCGGCCCGAACGGCGCCAGCAGGGCGGCCAGATGCTCCCGGCCGGCCGCGAGCGGCTCGCCGCCGTGCCAGACCACGGAGAAGCGACCACCCGTCGCCCACGGGTTCACCGACGCCGCCACCGCCTCGGCGACGGCCACCGGCATCCGCCGATCGGCCGCCCGAAGCGGCAGGTAGCAGTAGGCGCAGTCGAGGTTGCACAGGGTGGTCGGCTGCATCACCACGTACGACGGGACGGCGGCGATACCCCGCATCCCTTCGGGCGCACGTGCGGCCATCAGCACCTCCCCCGCCTGCCTGAAAACCGAACCTCCAGGCTAGGCCGCGGCGACCGCTCGGGTGAACCCCCGATCAGGTGCCCGGCCGATCGGCGCAGGGTGATCAGCCCCGGGTGTGCTGCCCGACCATCTGCACGTTGCCGGACCCCTCGATGATCTCGCCTGCCTGCCAGGCGTCCACGCCCCGGCCGGTCAGGGTGGCCAGCGCGCGGTCGGCGTCCTCGGCGGAGACGATCGCGAACATGCCGACGCCCATGTTGAACGTCGCCTCCATCTCCGGGTCCTCGATCCGGCCCTTGGTCTGGATCAGATCGAAGATCGGCTGCGGCTTCCAGGTGGAGCGGTTGACCACGGCGTCGACGTGCTCGGGCAGCACCCGGACCAGGTTGCCGGGGATGCCGCCGCCGGTGACGTGGGCCAGCGCCCGCACCTCGGCCTCGGCGATCAGCTTGAGGCAGTCCTGCGCGTAGATCTTGGTCGGGGTGAGCAGCTCCTCGCCGAGCGTCCGCTGGCGGCCGAAGTCGTCGATCACCACGTCCAGCCGCATCCGGCCGGCGCCCAGCAGCACGTGCCGGACCAGGGAGTAGCCGTTGGAGTGCAGGCCGGAGGAGCGCATGGCGATCACCACGTCACCCACCTCCACCCGCTCCGGGGTGAGGATCTCGCTCTCCTCCACCACGCCGACGCCGGTGGCGGAGATGTCGTACTCGTCGGGGCGCAGCACGCCCGGGTGCTCGGCGGTCTCGCCACCCAGCAGCGCGCAGCCGGCGTACCGGCAGCCGTCCGCGATGCCGGCGCCGATCTCGGCGACCTTGTCCGGCACGACCTCGCCGGTGGCGATGTAGTCGAGCAGGAACAGCGGCTCGGCGCCGCAGGCGACCAGGTCGTCGACGACCATGGCGACCAGGTCGATGCCGACCGTGTCGTGGATGTCGAGCTGCTGCGCGATCACCAGCTTGGTGCCGACGCCGTCGGTCGAGGAGGCCAGGATCGGATTCTTGTACTTCTTCGTGTCCAGCCGGAACAGGCCGGCGAAGCCGCCCAGGTCACCCAGGACCTCCGGGCGCCGGGTCTCCTTGACCTTGGACTTGAGCAGCTCGACCGCGCGGTCGCCCGCCTCGATCGACACCCCGGCGTCGGCGTACGAGACCGAGCGTTTGCGCTGCGTCCGGCCGGACCCCGCCGACCAGGGCTGGCGGTCGCCGCCGGCGCCCGTCGGGCTGGATCCTGCGCCGCTGCGCTCGGACACGTGCGTCACGGTTCTCCCCTTTGTGGTTCCCGCGAGCCCGGAGCGGCCGGACCCGCGTCGGTGGTGCTACGGGTGGTGGGTCGGTGTGGCGACGAGCGGACCGGTCGGCCCGGCCGCCTCGGCGGCGACCCGGCGTCCCACTCCTTCGAGCACGTGCTTGCCGATCAGGTTCCCGGCCGGCAGTTCGATCGGATACTCCCCATCGAAGCACGCCCGGCAGAGCCGGCTCTTCGGCTGCTCGGTCGCGGCGATGAGACCGGGCAGCGATACGTACCCGAGCGTGTCGGCGCCGATCGAGCGCCGGATTCCCTCGTTGTCCAGCCCGTTGGCCAGCAGTTCGGCCCGGGTGGCGAAGTCGATGCCGTAGAAGCAGGGCCAGCTCACCGGCGGCGAGGAGATCCGGACATGGACCTCCAGGGCGCCCGCCTCGCGCAGCAACCGGACGATCGCCCGCTGGGTGGTGCCCCGGACGATCGAGTCGTCCACCACCACCAGGCGCTTGCCGCGTACGTTCTGCCGCAGCGGGTTCAGCTTCAGCCGGACGCCGAGCGCGCGCAGCGTCTGCGAGGGCTGGATGAAGGTGCGCCCCACGTACGGGTTCTTCATCAGGCCCTGGCCGTAGGTGATGCCTGATTCCTCGGCGTAGCCGATCGCGGCCGGCGTGCCGGACTCCGGCACCGGGATCACCAGGTCGGCCTCGACCGGGTGCTCCTTGGCGAGCTGACGGCCGATCTGCACCCGCGCGGCGTGCACGTTACGGCCGGCGATGGTGGCGTCCGGCCGGGCGATGTACACGTACTCGAAGAGGCAGCCCTTGGGCTCGGGCGCGGCGAACCGGCTGGAGCGCAGCCCGTTCTCGTCGATGGCGATCAGCTCGCCCGGCTCGACCTCGCGGACCACGCTCGCGCCGACGATGTCCAGCGCGGCGGTCTCGCTGGCCACCACCCAGCCGCGTTCGAGCCGGCCGAGCACCAGCGGGCGTACGCCGTGCGCGTCGCGCGCCGCGTAGAGCGTCGACTCGTCCATGAACACGAAGCTGAACGCGCCGCGCAGTTGCGGCAGCACCTCCAGCGCCGCCGCCTCGACCGACAGGTCGGGCCGGCTGGCCAGCAGCATCGTCACCAGCGAGGTGTCGTTCGTCGAGCCGTCCGGGTCGAGCCCGCGCACTGCGGCCTCGCGCTGCAGCTCGGCGGTGTTGACCAGGTTGCCGTTGTGCGCCAGCGCGATGGTGGTGCCGGCGCTGGTGGCGCGGATCGTCGGCTGGGCGTTCTCCCAGGTCGAGCCGCCGGTGGTGGAGTAGCGCGCGTGCCCGATCGCGACGTGCCCGCGCAGGCTCGCCAGCGTCGGCTCGTCGAACACCTGGGCGACCAGGCCGAGATCCTTGTAGACCACGACGCCGGAACCGTCGCTCACTGCGATGCCCGCGGCCTCCTGGCCCCGGTGCTGGAGGGCGTAGAGCCCGAAGTAGGTGAGGTTGGCGACCTCTTCCCCGGGGGCCCAGACGCCGAAGACGCCGCACGCGTCCTGGGGGCCGGGTCGCTCGGGGTCAAGGTCGTGGCTCAGCCGGCCATCGCCTCGGGGCACCTGCCGCTCCCTCTTGGTGGGGTCTGAACTGGCCTGGCGGAGTCGGGGGTCAGCTCCGCACGCTATGGGCCGGGACCGTCGTCGGCTCTCAGTGTACGCGAACAGCAGTCGATACCGACAGTCACGGAGTCCCCGCTCAGGGTGAGTGCAGGTTGCGGCCGCCCGCCGGCTAAATCGGGAGGTACGCGGAAAGGTCGGCCCGGTTGCCCGACACCCGTACGCGACCGTCGGTGACCGCCCGCGCCCAGTCGAGGCGTCCGGTGGCGAGCGCCAGCCACGTCGGCGGGTCCATCTCCACCACGTTCGGGGGCGTGCCGCGGGTGTGTCGTGGACCACTCACGCACTGCACCGCACCGTAGGGTGGGACGCGCACCTCCACCGATCGGCCGGGGGCGCGATCCGTGAGGGCAGCCAAGAGGGTCCGGACCGCCTCCCGGAGGACCGGCCGTTCGGGCGTACGCCCCTCGTCCAGCGCCGCCAGGGCGGCGAGTACCGCTTCGGAATAAGCGTGCGGAGAGGACACGACGGGACGATACGACCCGGCAGAACGCCGCCCTGCGGCGGCCCTGGGTAGAGATGATCCGGTCAGACAAGGCATAGTTGCCGACGGCGTTATTCGTACCGTGAGTGATCAACCTCGGCCGAGCGGCCGGCGGAGAGATCAGACCCGGAAGGCGGTGGACGTGTCAACACACCGACGTGCCTGGAAGCAGCGGGCCGGTGTGGTCGTAGCGCTGCTCTTCGGCGCCCTGCTCACCGTCCCCGCCACCCCCGCCCTCGCGGCGAACCCGGACGTGCAGATCACCAGCCTGTCGAGGGACTCGCTGTCGAGCGGTCAGTCGACGCCCATGAGCTTCACCGTCAAGAACAACAATGACTCGCCCAGCGTTTTCAGCGTCAGCGTCGACACCTTCGACGGTCTGAAGTGCCAGGGCGATTGTCGAGTACCAGCTCGCTCCATCGGCGGCGGCGAGTCGGCGACCTTCAACGTGACCCTCACCGCCGACAATCTCGCGCCGGGCGACAACAAGTCCGGGCAGGTCCGGGTTTCCGCTCGTGCCGGCGGCGGCGACCAGGGCGGCGACTCGCGCGACATGAGGGTGAGCGGTCCGGACGCGCCGCAGCAGCCGCAGACCGTCAAGACGGTGTCCGGCAAGGTGGTAAACGCCGACGGCGACCCGATCGAAGGCGCCCTCGTGATGCTGCGCGACAGCGCGGGCAAGGAGCGCCGTACCAACACCAGCGGCAACGGCAACTTCAGCTTCAGCGGCTCCGACTCCAACCCGATCGCGCCCGGCCGGATCGAGGTGGGTGCCTCGACCGACGGCGCCACCCCGGTCGCCAGGTCGATAAACGCCAGCGCCGGCCAGTCCGTGACCGGCGTCCGGCTCAGCATTCAGCTTCGGGCGTCGGCGAGCCCGAGCGCCACCCCGTCGGCGAGTGAGTCCGCCCCGCCGTCGGACGAGCCGCTCGAGGAGGACTCGGCCGACACCCCGGCCACCGACGCGCCGGCCGCCCAGGAGCCGACCGCGAACGAGGACTCCGGGGGCATGGGCTCCTGGCTGCTGATCCTGCTCGGCGGCCTGTTCGTCGCCGTCGGTGTGGGCACCATCGTGCTGCTCTACATGCGGCGCAAGAACGAGGGCGACGACGGTGACGGCGACGGCCCGGGTGGACCGGTCGGTCCGGGTGGCCCCGGCGGCGCCGCCGCGGCCGGCGCGATCCCCGCGGCCCGGGGCGCCTACCACGGCACCGACGACCAGACCCGCGTCGTGAACGGCATGGGCGCCGGACCGGCGGCGACGATGGTCGGCGGCCCGTCGATCAGCGACGCCCCCACCATGCTCCAGCGGCCGGTCGTGGACGACGTCCCACCGGACCCGTACGGCGCACCGCCCGGACCGGCGTACGGCGTCGGCGCGGGACAGGCCGGGTACGGCTACGGCGACGACGCGCCCGGTCAGGGCGGCTACGGCGCCGGCAACGGCTACGGCGACGCGCCCGCCTCCGGCGGCGGATACGGCACCGCGCCCTCCTCGGGCGGCGGCTACGGCAACGGTCCGTCCTCCGGGGCCGGCTACGGCAGCCCGGACTACGCCGCGGGCGCCGCGGCCGGCGCGGCCGGATACGCGGCCCAGGGCGGCGGCTACGGCAACGAGCGCTTCGACGAGCCCACCGGCCGCTACACCGGCGACAGCACGCAGTACGCGCCGGCGGCCGACCCGTACCCGACCAGCACCTACCAGCCGGAGCAGGACCGCGGGTACGACCAGTCCGGCCCGGCCGGGTACGGCCGCGGCGCGGAGCAGGGTGACGGCTACCGCTCCGGCGGCGGGTACGGCGCCGCCTCGGGTGGCTACGACAACGCGCCCACCGGCGGCTACGACAGCGGCCGCCAGCAGGGCGGTTACGGCGACGCCCCGGCGGGCGGCTACGGCGGCGCCGGTGGCTACGGCGACGCCCCGGCCGGCGGGTACGGCGACGCGGGCTACGGCGGTGGCCGGGCCACCGGTGGATACGGCGACGCCCCGGCTGGTGGCTACGACAGCGCGCCCGCAGGCGGGTACGACGCCCCGGCCGGTGGCTACGACGCCGGCCGCCAGCAGGGCGGCTACGGCGACGCTCCGGCCGGTGGATACGACAGCCCGGCCGGTGGCTACGACGCCGGTCGCCAGCAGGGCGGCTACGACAACGCCCCGGCCGGTGGCGGCTACGGCAGCACCGGCGGATACGACGGCGGGCACCAGGCGGGCGGATACGGCCAGCAGGGCGGCGGATACGGCGACGGCTACGGCCAGTCCCCGCAGGGTGGCTACGGCCAGCAGGGTGGTTACGGCCAGGAGCCGCCGCAGCAGCGCGGTGGCGGCTACGACAACGCCTACCCCAACGACCCGGCGCAGGCCGGTCGCGCCCGCCCGGACGCGCAGGGGGACCGCGGCGGCCGGCGTCTCGACTGGCTGGACGACTGACAGGCACCAGCACGCATGACTGTGGCCGCCCGCGTTCGCGGGCGGCCACAGTCGTTGGTTGATACCCCGTCGAGCGGGTGGTGAAGCCGGTGAGTCAGGCGGCGGCGAAGTAGTCCTGGCGCAGCACCGGCACCACGTCGGAGACGCCGACCTCGGTCGCCACGTCGACGTCCTCGGCGAAGCCACCCTCGGCGAGTTCCCGGCCGGACACGCACCCCCGCACCGCCGCCGGCACATCAGGGGTGCTGGCGAGCGCGGCCAGCGCCATCGCTGCCTCCACCGAAAGTCCGCCGGGCACCCCGGCGAGCGCGTCGAGCACGCAGGCCGCGCCGAGCTGGTCCTCCACGCAGGGCCGCAGTGACCCGTCGGGCCAGCGCTCCCCGGCCGCCACCACACCCACGGGAGCGTCGGTCGAGCCGTACCCCTGGGTGCGGAGCCAGCGCCCGACGGCGCGCGCGTTGCGCAGGCAGGCCGCGACCACCGGCACTCCGGTGGCGCTCGCGGCGGCGCTGATCGCCGAGCCGTTCGGCGACGGCAGCACCAGGTCGGCGACGACGGGCGCGGCCCGCAGCGCCGCCGGGGAGAGCGACCACGGGTGCTCCGCTGTCGTCCTCCGGCGGCCCACCGCGGCTACGGCGCCGACCCGGCGGGCGTAGTCGGCGGCCTGCTCGCCCCACGGGAACGGGTGTACCCGCATGCCGCGGCTCACCGCCACCTCCACGGCGGTGGTGAACGACAGCACGTCCACCACCACCAGGGCGGCGCAGACCCGGCCGAGCTCCGCCGCCCCGGTCAGTCCCCAGTCGAAGCGGGCACCGGCGCCGGGCTGGGCGAAAACGGCCAAGGCCGGGGCCTCAGCGCCGGTCCGGCGCCGGCTCACCGGGAGCCGGGCCGTCGGACCCGTCGGCAGGCGCCGAAGCGTCCTGCGCCGGGGTCGCGTCGGCGGCCGGCGCGGTCTCGTCGGAATCCGCGTCGGACGCGGCCGGAGCGGAGTCGGTGGCGGCCGGCGAGGCGTCCGTGCCCGTCTCGGCGATCGGCTCGGAGGCGACCTCGGCCGGGTCCACGTCGACCGGCTGCTCGGCGGTGGCCGGAAGCACGGTGGTGGTCCCGGTACGGGTCGCCGCCACCTCCACCCGCGCCGCCTCGGCCGCGCCGAACAGGCGCGGCAGCGTGCCGCTGTGCGCCTCGCGCAGCTCGTCCAGGCCGATCCGGAACTGGCCATGCACCTCCAGCGCGCCGGAGGCCGGGTCGGTGACGCCGATGAACTCCCACGGCACGCCGCGCTCGGCGCAGAGGGCGGTGAACGCCTTCTCGTGCCCGCGCGGCACCGACACCAGCGCCCGGCCGGCGGACTCGCTGAACAGGAACACGAACGGCATCGAGCCACCGGCGAAGTGCTCCGGCACCACGACCCGGGCGCCGACACCGCGGCGCAGGGCCGACTCGACCAGGCTCTGCGCCAGGCCGCCGTCGGAGAGGTCGTGCGCCGAGCTGAGGTGACCGACGCGGGCCGCCTCGGCCAGCAGCTCGGCGAGCTGCCGCTCACGGGCCAGGTCGACCTGCGGCGGGATGCCGCCCAGGTGCTCGTGGGTCACCCAGGCCCACTCCGAGCCGGACAGCTCGACGTGCGTCTCGCCCAGCAGGAAGAGCTGGTCGTGGTCGCCGGCCGCGCGGGGCACGAAGCCCATCGGCACCCGGTTCGCCACGTCGTCGAGCACGCCGAGCACGCCGACCACCGGGGTCGGGTGGATGGCCGCCGCGCCGGTCTGGTTGTAGAAGCTGACGTTGCCGCCGGTCACCGGGATGCCCAGCTCCAGGCAGCCGTCCGCCAGGCCGCGTACGGCCTCGGCGAACTGCCACATCACGCCCGGGTCCTCCGGCGAGCCGAAGTTCAGGCAGTTGGTGACCGCGATCGGCTTCGCGCCGGTCACCGCCACGTTCCGGTACGCCTCGGCCAGCGCCAGCTTCGTGCCGTGGTACGGGTCGAGGCGGGCGTACCGGCCGTTGCCGTCGACGGAGAGCGCGACGCCGAGGCCGCTGCGCTCGTCGATCCGGATCACGCCGGAGTCCTCCGGCTGGGCGAGCACGGTGTTGCCGAGCACGTAGCGGTCGTACTGCTCGGTGACCCAGGTCTTGTCGGCCAGGTTGGGCGACGCGATCATGCGCAGCACGGTCTCCCGGAGCGCCTCCGGGGTGTTCGGCCGGGGCAGCGTCTCGGCGCGGTCGGCCTGGAGCAGGATCAGGTCGGCCGGCTCGCGCATCGGCCGGGCGTAGACCGGGCCGTCGTCGACGAGCGAGCCCGGCGGCACGTCCACCACGAGCTGGTCACGCCAGGTGACGACCAGGCGGCCCGGCTGGCCGTCCGGGGACGGCGCGGTGACCTCGCCGATGGCGGTGGCCCAGACGCCCCACTTCTCGGCGGTCTTGAGGACCGCGTCGAGCTTGTCCGGCGAGACGACGAGCAGCATCCGCTCCTGGGACTCGCTGGCCAGGATCTCGTGCGGCTCCATCGACGGCTCGCGCAGCGGCACCCGCTCCAGCCACACCCGCATGCCGGTGCCGGCGGAGGCGGCGGTCTCGGTGAGCGCGCAGGTCAGGCCGGCGCCGCCGAGGTCCTGGATGCCGACGACCAGGTCGGCGTCGTACAGCTCCAGGCACGCCTCGATCAGCAGCTTCTCCATGAACGGGTCGCCGACCTGCACGGACGGGCGGCGCTGCTCGCTGCCCTCGTCGAAGGTGGCGCTGGCCAGCACCGACACGCCGCCGATGCCGTCGCGGCCGGTCTTGGCGCCCATCAGGACCACGATGTTGCCGGGGCCGGTGGCGTCCTTCTTCTGCAGCCGGTCGACCGGCAGCACGCCCAGGCAGAGCGCGTTGACCAGCGGGTTGCCCTGGTAGCAGGGGTCGAAGACGACCTCGCCGCCGATGTTGGGCAGGCCGAGGCAGTTGCCGTAGCCGCCGACGCCGGCGACCACGCCGGGCAGCACCCGGGCGGTGTCCGGGTGGTCGGCCGCGCCGAAGCGCAGCGGGTCCATCACGGCGACCGGGCGCGCGCCCATGGCGAGGATGTCGCGGACGATGCCGCCGACGCCGGTCGCCGCGCCCTGGTACGGCTCGACGAAGCTCGGGTGGTTGTGCGACTCGACCTTGAAGGTCACCGCCAGCTCGTCGGAGACCTGGACCACGCCGGCGTTCTCCCCGATGCCGGCGAGCAGCCGGTCGCTCGGCGGGGCCTTCTCACCGAACTGGCGCAGGTGCACCTTGCTCGACTTGTAGGAGCAGTGCTCGCTCCACATGATCGAGTACATGGCCAGCTCGGCCTGGGTGGGCCGGCGGCCGAGGATGTGCCGGATCCGGTCGTACTCGTCGTCGCGGAGGCCCAGCTCGGCGTACGGCTGAAGCTCTTCCGGCGTCTCGGCGGCCCGGGGGACGGTGTCCACGCCCGGCGCCCACTCGTCGGTCGGGCCGCCCTGCGGCTCCCGCAGGGCCGGGTCCGGATGGGTGGTCATGACGTCTCCTTGTTGCGCTCGCCGCCCGTGCGGCGGGTGAGCCGACCGATGATCACGGCCACCATCACGCCGGCGCTCCCACCAGGTGCTTGAGCACCGAGGTGAAGAAGCCGAGGCCGTCCAGGGACGGGCCGGTGAGCGCCTCCACCGCGTGCTCGGGGTGCGGCATGATGCCGACCACGTTGCCGGCCTCGTTGGTGATCGCGGCGATGTCGCGCAGCGATCCGTTGGGGTTGCCGCCGACGTAGCGGGCGACGACGCGGCCCTCGCCCTCCAGCCGGTCGAGCGTCGCGGCGTCCGCGACGTAGCAGCCCTCGCCGTTCTTGACCGGGACGAGCACCTCCTGGCCCGGCTGGAACGCGTTGGTCCAGGCGGTGCCGGTGGCCTCGATCCGCAGGACCTGGTCCCGGTTGCGGAAGTGCAGGTGCTGGTTGCGGGTGAGCGCGCCGGGCAGCAGGTGCGCCTCGCAAAGGATCTGGAAGCCGTTGCAGATGCCGAGCACCGGCAGGCCACCTCGCGCGGCCTGGACGATCGTCTCCATCACCGGGGCGAACCGGGCGATGGCGCCGCAGCGCAGGTAGTCACCGTAGGAGAAGCCGCCGGGCAGGACGACGGCGTCCACCCCGTGCAGGTCCGGGTCGCCGTGCCAGAGCCGGACCGCCTCGGCGCCGGCGATCCGCACGGCGCGGGCCGCGTCCCCGTCGTCGAGCGAGCCGGGGAAGGTCACCACACCGACCCGGGCGGTCACGACTGCGCGCCCGCGGTCTCGTCGGTGTTTACCACGCGGATGGTGAAGTCCTCGATGACCGGGTTGGCCAGCAACTTGTCGGCGATCTCGCGGGCCCGGTCCAGGTCCGGTTCGCCGGTGAACTCGATCTCGATCCGCCTGCCGATCCGAACCGAGGCGACGTCGCTGACGCCGAGCCGGGGCAGCGCGTTCGCGACGGCCTGGCCCTGCGGATCGAGGATCTCGGGCTTGAGCATGACGTCGACTACGACGCGAGGCACGGGGCACTCCTGACTGTGTACGCAGTTGGGTGCCGGCCCACTATCGGGCGAGCGCAGCCAGCCTACCTGGCAGATACCGCCCGGCCCGAACCGGCCGGGGGCAGTTCCGGCAGTGCCGGGCGGGACCGGCGACGCCGGCCGGGCACCGTTGCCCGTTCGTTGCTGCGTCGATGCGAATTCGTTGCGCTCGGTGCCTGTGGGTGACCCTCCGCACCGCCTTCTCCCAGGCATCTGCTGCGAAACGCCCCAGCTTGGACAGGTATCCGACAGCACGTCGACGCGACACGCGGCGGCCGTCACGCCATCGGCGTTTTTCGATTACTCTCAT
>NZ_JAGPXV010000599.1:0-3685 GCF_018070405.1 Micromonospora sp. D75 | reverse complement strand
GGGCGCCGTCGGCGGCGGCCCGGCCGAACCGGGCGACGAGCGGCGGCAGCACGCCGTCGACCTTCTCGGAGAGCTCGGCCAGGCGTTGCGCCACGGTGCGCCGGCCGCCGTCGGTGCAGGTCGGGCCGACCGGCGCGGCGGCCTGGTCGAACCGGACCAGGTCGAGCAGGACGAGCAGCTCGTGCCCGGCCAGGCCGTCCTCGCGCAGCCGGTCGGCGAGCGCGCACAGGTGCTTGGTGGCCGCCGGCAGGTCACCCGTCGCGGCCTGGACCGCGCCCCGGGCCTGCTCCAGCCAGGGATAGAGCACGGCCATGCCGGGTGCGTGCGTCCGGTCCGCCTCGGCCATCGCGTCGGCCGCGTGCGTCACGTCCCCGCGCAGCGCGGCGGCCTGGGCGCGCTCGGCGTGCGCCAGCCCGGCGTACACGCGGCTGGTGGCGAGCACCGCGCACGCCTCCAGGCTGGTCCGCAGCGCCTCGTCGCCGCGCCCGCGCAGCCGCGCCGCGTACGCCTGGAGGATGGCCAGGTAGCCGGTGCCGAGCCGGAAGTCACCGGCCCCGGCCAGGTCGGCGAACTCGTCGGCGACTATCGCGTCGATGCCGGGCAGGTCGCCGGAGAGCGTCAGCCGGGTGCCCCGGGCCAGCTCCATGGCGAGCTGGAGGTAGGGCATGTCGGCCCGCCAGCACGCCGCCTCGGCCTGGACCCGGGCGATCGCGGTGGCGCTGCGCTGATACTGCCCCTGCGCGGCCTGGAGGTGGGCCAGCGTGCAGCGGGCCAGCTCCCGGGCGGCCATCGGGGCGGCCGGGCGGTCGAGCACCTCCTGGGCCAGCCGTACCGCGACGTCGACGTCGAGCCGGTGCAGTCGCATGATGGCCTCGAACGCGCGTACGCGAGTCCGGTCGGCGGGGTCGCGCAGCTCCTCGCCGCGCGCGGCGATCTCCTCCACCGTGGACTCCCGGTTGAGTCCCCAGTAGCTGACCATGCCCCGGACCGTCAGCCACCGGCTGCGCCGGCGGTCGTCGTGGATCTCCCCGGCGACCTGGTCGAGCACGCTGATCGCCTCGTCCGGCCGGTCGCCGAACATCAGGATGGTGGCCAGCAGCTCGGCCGCGTCGGTACCGCCGCCGGCCTCCAGCGCGGCGCGGGCCAGCCGGGTGGCCAGCGGCACGTCGTACCGGCCGAACGCCTGGACCGCCGCGTCGAGCAGCAGGGCGACGTCCTGCGCCGTGCCCGAGTCGAGCCGCCACACCGCGACCCGCAGCAGGTCGTCGCGGCGGCGCGTGCCGACCTGCTCCAGCAGCCCGGCGAGGGTGGCCTGGAGCCGGCGGGTGCGGCTGACCGGGCAGTGCCGGCGCATCACCTCGCCGTAGAGCGGGTGCGCCAGGCGGACGTTGAGCCGCCGGTCGTCGTGGATCAGGGTGATGAGCCCGCGCTCCTCGGCCGTCTCCACGTCCGCCGGGTCGACCGCCCGTTCCAGCAGTTGCAGGCCCAGCGGCTCGCCGAAGGCGACCAGCTCGACCACCGCCCGGACGCCGGGGGTGAGCTGCCCGATCCGGGTGTCGATCAGGTCGGTGAGGCTGGGCGCCAGCTCCAGCCGCCCGGTCCAGGTCCAGATCCCGTACGTGCGGCGCAGCTCGTCGTCGGCGGCCAGGACCAGCTCGCGCAGCAGCAGCGGGTTGCCGGCGCAGAGCTGGAAGAGCCGGTCGGAGGAGCCGGCGTCGACCGGTCCACCCAGGATGGCGGCGAGCAGACCGGTGGTCTCGCTGCGGCCGAGCGGGCCCAGTTCGACCAGTTCGACCAGGTCGTCGGTCCAGAGCGCGCGGATCGGCAGCGGGATCTGCTCGCCGTTGCGCAGCGTCCCGATGACTGTGGCGTTCTCGGAGCGGGCGACCAGGTGCACCAGCGCGGCCGAGGGTGGGTCGAGCAGGTGCGCGTCGTCGATGGCGAGGACGATGGGCCGGCCGGCGGCCTGTTCCTGCAGCACGTCGACGGCCCAGCGCAGGATTCCGGCGGGGGAGAGCCCCTGCGGCTGGGTGGCGGGCAGCACCTGGACGAGCCCGCCGAAGGGGAGCGCGGCGGTGGTGGCGCTGGCCGCGATGGACCAGATCGCGTACCGCTCGGGGGAGAGCTCGGAGACGCCCTCGCGCAGCAGCCGGCTCTTGCCGACCCCGGCGTCGCCGCTGAAGAGCAACCCGCGCCCTCCGGGTCGGCCGATCGTCGACAACAGACGGTTGAGTTCATCCCTACGGCCGACGAACTCCCACCTACTCATCGGAGCAGCATATCGACCGTGTTCCGTCCGCGTGCGGGCCGTTACGCAGTGAAGTTGAGTAATCTGGCCGTTACCCATGAGTATCGGAGGTGTTCGTTGTCGGATGGCCGACAGCCGTACTCTTCCGACAGCCCCTGCAACCAGGGAAAAGCCGCGACCGGCACCCCGGTCGCCTGACCGGGAGGCCACCTGATGACGCCGGGTCCACTCCCCTCGGTCGACGTGCCCGACCCGCGCCGTCAGGCCGGCCCGCCCGGGTGCGCCCCGCTGCCGACCCGGCTCGGGGCGGCCACGCCCGGACCGGACGATCCGATGGCCGTGGTCGTCGCCGGCCCGGCCGGCGCCGGCCGGCGCGAGGTGCTCGCCGGCCTGCTCGGGATCGACTCCGCGACGCTCGCCGTGCCCGTGGGAAGCAACCTGCTGGTCCAGCACGCCGCCGAGAAGGCGACCCGCGCCGCGTACGTCCCGGGCTACCGCCAGCCGCACGCCTACGGCGCCGACCCGATGGCGACCGGCCCGGCGCTGGCCCGGCCGCCACGCCGGGTCGAGCTGAGCCTGCCCGACCCGCTGCTGCGGCACTTCGCCGTGGTCGACACGCCGGACACCGGCACGCTCGGCGTGGCCGGCGGCCGGGTGCTGCGCGACGCCGTCGGCCGGGCCGGCGCGCTGCTCTTCGTGATCTCCGCCGACCAGGCGTTCAGCGCGGCCGAGCTGCACCTGCTCGCCGAGATGGCGCGCGCCCGGGTCGAGGTGTTCTTCGCGGTCACCCCCGGCACGACCGGCTGGACCGCGTCGGCCGACGGCCCGGCGGCGGAGGCCACCGGTCCGTCCGCCCGCCGGCTCGACCCGGTGTCGGTCTCCATCGAGGCGCACCGCGCGGCGCTGCTGGCCGCGGTGCCGGCGCTCACCCCGGCCCGGTGGTTCCCGGCCCGCCGGGCCGAGCTGCCGCACCTGCGGCGTGCCCTGGTCGGCTGGGCCGCCGACGAGGGACTGCGCCGCGGCAGCGCAAGTCCGCCGGTGCCGCCCGGCGCGCACGGCCGGGTGCCGGTGCTGGCCGGCGTCGAGCCCGGCGAGCTGGCCGACCGGATCGACAGGGGGTCACGAGCCTGCGCCCGCCGGATCCGTCAGCACCTCGCCCTGGAGTTGGCGAACATCCACCTGCGGGTGGTGCAGGAGATCGTCTTCGGGGTCGGCTGCGCCGGCCTGCCGCAGATGCTCGACCGCGAACTGGAGGCGCTGTCGCTGCTCGCCACCGCGCAGTGCGACGAGGCCGTCCGCGGTCTCGTCGACGCCGCCGCCGCCCGGGTCTTCGGCGCGCCGCTGGCAGAGGGCGTACGCGGGCGGATCGCGCACGCGGTGCGCTGTAGCCTGGCCGACCATCCGGACGGCCGGGAGCTGGACCGGGTCCTCCTGGTC
>NZ_JAGPXV010000598.1:0-3685 GCF_018070405.1 Micromonospora sp. D75 | reverse complement strand
GGGACGAACCCACCGAGGCGAGCCGCCCGTTCGACAAGCGGCGCAACGGGTTCGTGCTGGCCGAGGGCGCGGCGCTGCTGGTGCTGGAGCGCGCCGGGCACGCCGACGGTCGGGGCGTGCGCGGCTACGCCGAGGTCGCCGGTTTCGGGGCGAACACCGACGCGTACCACCCGACCGCGCCGCGCCCGGACGGCGCGGGAGCGGCCGCGTGCATGCGCCGGGCGCTGGCCGCCGGCGGGATCGTGCCGGGCGACGTCGGGTACGTCAACGCGCACGGCACCGGCACCAAGCTCGGTGACGTCGCCGAGACGATCGCCCTGGCCGAGGTGTTCGGCCTCGGCGGCGTCCCGGTCAGCTCCACCAAGGCGCTCACCGGGCACCTGCTCGGCGCATCAGGGGTGCTGGAGGCCGCCGCCACCGCGCTGGCGCTCGACAGTGGCCTGCTGCCGCCCACCTACCACCTGGACGACCCGGACCCGGAGTGCGAGGCGGACCACGTCCGCGCCGTGCCCCGGCCCACCCGGGCCGACCACGCGCTGACGAACTCGTTCGGGTTCGGCGGCCAGAACGTCAGCCTGCTCCTGCGCCGGCTCTCCGGGCCGGCCCGCCGGGCCGCCACCCCGGCTGCGGACTGACCGGACTCCAATCCCGGGCGTCGTCCGGGTCGCGATCACGGGGGGAACAGGGGAAGCCCATGACCATCAACGGGATAGACCATCTCGAACTGTACGTGGGAGACGCCCGGCAGGCGGCCTTCTACTTCGACAACGCCGTCGGTTTCCGGCTGCGCGGGCAGGGCGGGCCGGAGACCGGGCTGGACGGGCAGCGTTCGCTGCTGCTGGCCCAGGCCGGCATCCGGCTGCTGCTGACCACCGGGCTGTCCGCCGAGCACCCGGCGGCCACGTACGTGCACCGGCACGGCGACGGCATCGCTGTGGTGGCGCTCGCCGTCGACGACGCCGCCCGGGCGTACGCGGAACTGGTGGAACGCGGCGCGACACCGCTGAGCCCGCCGCGCACCTTCACCGGTGCGGACGCCGAGGTCGTGGTCGCCGAGGTCGGCGGCTTCGGCGACGTGGTGCACCGCCTGGTCGAGCGGCGCGGCGACCCGGAGGTGTTCCTGCCCGGGGCGATCGAGCCGGTGGCCGCGCCGGACGGCGACGAGCTGCTGGCCGAGGTGGACCACCTGGCCGTCTGCGTACCGCCGGGGCAGCTCGACGAGATCGTCGCGCACTACGAGAAGGTGTTCGGCTTCGCCGACATCTTCACCGAGCACATCGAGGTCGCCGGTCAGGCGATGAACTCCAAGGTGGTGCAGAGCCCGTCGGGGAAGGTCACGCTGGTGCTGCTGGAGCCGGACACGAGCGCCCGGCCCGGCCAGATCGAGGACTTCCTGCGCTGGCACGCCGGCGCCGGAGTGCAGCACCTGGGGCTGCGCACCGACGACATCGTCACCGCCGTCGGCGCGCTCGCCGGGCGCGGGGTGCGGTTCGCCAGCACGCCCGGCGCCTACTACGACGGCCTGGAGCAGCGGGTCGGCCGCCTCGACGCGCCGGTGGACCGGCTGCGCGAGCTGAGCATCCTGGTCGACTCCGACCACGACGGGCAGCTGCTGCAGATCTTCACCGAGTCGATGCACGTGCGCCGCACCCTCTTCCTCGAACTCATCGAGCGGCGCGGGGCGCGCACCTTCGGCAGCGGCAACATCAAGGCGCTCTACGAGGCCAAGGAACGCGAGCTGGCCGCGGCGGGGGCGACCCCTGCTGCCGCGGCCGGAGGGGTAGGGGCATGACCACCATCGATCCCGGGCTGACCGCCGAGGAGGAGGCGCTGCTTCCCTCCGACGAGGACGTCCGGCACTACGCCGAGCACGGCTGGTACCTGTCGAAGAAGCTGCTCACCGACGACGAGGTGGACGAGCTGGTCGCCGCCACCGACAGCTACTACGCCGGGGAACGCGACCGGCGGCTGCCGGTCCGGCCGCCGAAGCTGGCCTACTGGGAGCCGGCCAAGGGCGACGTGCAGCGGCACAACGACTACGTGCACCACGAACACGACGGCATCGCGCGCATCCTGCGCAAACCGCTGATCGGGGCGGTCGCCGCCCGGCTGGCGCAGGCCACCGAGATCCGCATCTTCCAGTCCACGCTGATCTGGAAGCCGCCGATCGCCGGTGAGCCGTCGAACATCGTGCCCTGGCACTTCGACAAGCACTACTGGGCGTCCTCGTCGTCGGAGAACATGCTCACCGCGTTCATCCCGTTCCACGACTGCGGCGAGGAGATGGGCACCATCACCATGGTCGACGGCTCCCACCGCTGGCGGGAGATCGGCGCCGACGACACGGTGGTGCGGCACTTCGCCGACCGGGACCGCGACCAGCTCGAAGTCATGCTCGCCGAGAACGCGGCGTACAACGGGGCAACGATCCGCAAGATCCCCATGGTGATCCCCAAGGGACACATGAGTTTCCACCACTGCCGCACCTACCACGGCAGCGGTGCGAACGTCAGCGGGCGGCCCCGCCGGGCCATCTCGCTGCACCTGCAGGACGGCGACAACGCCTGGCGGGAGTATCCGCTCTCCGACGGCACGCTCGCCGCGTACAACCACGACGTGCTGGTCCGCCGCACCCACGAGGGCCGGCCGGACTACGCGGACCCCGATTACTGCCCGGTCATCTGGCGCGACCGCGCCCAGCAGGGAGGCTGACAATGTCACGGTACGACTGGGGTAAGACGCACCCGGGCATCGAGCGACTCGAGCGGGCGGTGACCGAGCGCCGCGACGTGGTGGTCAAGCACCCGCTCTACGCCAACCTCGACACCCACGACGCGCTCGTCACGTTCATGGAGCACCACGTCTTCGCGGTCTGGGACTTCATGTCGCTGCTGAAGTCGCTGCAGCGGCAGCTCACCTGCGTCACGGTGCCGTGGATCCCGACCGGCCCGACCGGCAGCCGCCGCCTGATCAACGACATCGTCATGGTCGAGGAGAGCGACGAGCTGGGCGACGGCTACATCAGCCACTTCGAGCTGTACGTGCAGGGCATGACCGAGGCCGGCGCCGACACCACGGCCGTGAACAAGCTCGTCGACCTGCTGCGCGACGGCACGCCGGTCACCGAGGCGCTCGGCGCGGCGGGCGTACCCGCGGCGTCGGCCGCGTTCGCCGGCACCACCTGGCGGATCATCGAGACCACCCCGGTGCACTGCCAGGCCGCGGCGTTCGCGTTCGGCCGCGAGGACCTCATCCCGGAGATGTTCACCCAGGTCGTCGCCGTCAACGAACGCAGCAACCGGCTCAACAAGTTCGTCGACTACCTGGAGCGGCACATCGAGGTCGACGGCGAGCAGCACACCCCGATGGCCATGCAGATGCTGGCCGACCTGTGCGGCGACGACGACACCAAGTGGCAGGAGTGCGCCGACACGGTCAACGCCGCGCTGGCCGCCCGCGCCCGCCTCTGGGACGACATCCTCGCCGCCGTCAAGGAGGGCCGTCCGGCGTGACCGGCTCCGACCCGCTCCGGCTCTACCGGACGGTCCGGCTGATCCGCCGCTTCGAGGAGCGCGCGATCGAGCTGGTCCGCGCCGGACAGATCGTCGGTGGCATCCACCCGTACCTCGGTCAGGAGGGGATCGCCGCCGGCGTCTGCGCGGCGCTGGACCGCGAGGACCTGGTC
>NZ_JAGPXV010000597.1:0-3695 GCF_018070405.1 Micromonospora sp. D75 | reverse complement strand
GTGCGGGCACAGCTGGGTGCGCTGGGCCGACGAGCGGTTCGCGCACCGGTTCGCCGGCGGGCCTCCCCCGCGCCGGGCCCCGAAGTACGGGATGGCGCGGGCCCGGCACGAGTGGCGCGAGTGGGGCAAGGGCATGATCGGCTGGGCGGTCGCCTGCGCCGTGCTGCTCGGCGGCATCGCCCTGGTCGGCGACGGCGAGCGCACCGCCGAACTGTGGGCGTGGGCCGGCCGGCTCACCGTGGTGATGGCGGGCTGGCTGGTGTTCTGGCCGGTCGCGTACACCGTCTTCCCGAAGCGGGCGCCGCGCGACGCGTGAGGCTCACCCTCCGCCCCCGGCGACCCGGCCTACCGGCTGCTTCGCCGACCGCCCGGCGGCGGACGGCTCACCGCGCCGATCGACGGCGATCGCGACCAGCAGCAGCCCGGCCAGCGCCGCCAGCGCCAGCGGCGGCGGCAGCGCCGTCCCGAGCGCGGCCAGCGGCAACGCCGCACCGGCGACGGCCAGCCGGGCCGCTCCCACCGGCTGACCGGTCAGCCGCCGGAACAGCAGCCGTCCGGCCAGGTAGACGGCCGCGCCACCGAACAGCGCCACCGCGGCCGAGCGGTTCAGCCGGGGCCCGGCCTCCGGGTCGGCGACGTGCTCCAGCACCTGCTCGATGCCGAGCGCCAGGTAGATGACGCCGGCGACGAGCAGCAGATGGGTCTGGCTGTAGGCGTCCGCGGCCATCCGGTCCCGACGCGCCGCCGGTGCGGCGGCGAGCGCCCGGGCCGCCTCCGGGGACGTGCTGCGGAAGTAGAGCCACCAGAGGCAGACGGTCACCACGAAACCGACGAGCGCCACGGCGAGGACCGACGGCTCGGTGACCGCCGAGGCCGCGCCCACTCCCGCGGCCACCACCGACTCCCCCAGCGAGATGATCAGCACCAGGCCGTACCGCTCGGCGAAGTGCGTCGGGCTGCGCAGCGGCCAGGCGCCCCGGCGGGCGTACGACAGCCGCTGCCCGGCCACCTCGACGGCGAAGCCCAGCACCCACAGCGCCGCGTGCGCGGCACCGTCCAGCAGCGCGCCGAGCAGCAGCGGCACCCAGCCGACGGCGCTGACGCACGCGAAGAACCGGATCCGGGCGCGCAGTTCCGGGTCACCCGCCGCGGCCCAGTGGAACAGCGTCAGGTGCACCGCGCGCAGCACCACGTAGGCCAGCACGACGATCAACGGACCGTCCAGCCCCGGGCCCGGCGTCCACGCCTGCGGCATGGCGAGCGCGGCCAGGAACAACGCGGCCATCGCGACCAGGAACCCGCCGCGCACCACCCCGACGTCGGCGGGCGTGTGGTTGCCCAACCAGGTGTACGACAACCACGCCACCCAGAGCAGCACGAGCAGGAGCAGGCCCTTGGCCATCCCCGCCGGGGTCGGGTGCGGCTCGATCAGCGCCATGATCCGGGTGAGCGCGAAGACGAAGACCAGGTCGAAGAAGATCTCGAAGGGCGTGACCCGACGCTCGTCCGGCCCCGGCCGGGGCGCGCGCGGCCGTCGTCGCACCCGTTCGCGTCCCACGCCCGCCGCCCTCCGCCGGTCCACCTCCTGCGCCGACGGTAGGTGGCGCAGGGCGGGCGATCGGGCGATTCCCGGGATCACGCCGGGCTCGGCCTGCGGTCAGTTCAGCCGACCGCGTCGTCCGGCCAGGCGGCGCGGACCAGCGCGGGCAGCACGTCGCCGGCCGGGCCGCGCAGGTTCACCGCGCAGATCGCGTCCAGCGGCGTCGGTACCGGGTTCACCTGCACCACCGGCGCGCCGAGACGGGCCGCCACGAGCGGGATCTCGGCGGCCGGGTGCACGAGCGCGGAGGTGCCCACCGTCAGCAGCAGGTCGCAACCGGAGGCCGCCTCGACCGCCGCGTCGAGCGCGGCCGACGGCAGCGCCTCGCCGAACCACACCACCCCGGGCCGCACCGGCGCGCCGCAGTCGGCGCACGCGGGCGGGTCCAGCGGCCCGTCGTGCGCCTCCGGCGCATGCGATTCCGCCCCGTCGTGCGGTTCCGCCCCGTCGTGCGGCTCCGGCGGACCGGCGGACGGCGGCAGGTCCGACGGCAGCGGCGCGGGCCGGGCGCAGGCCGAGCAGCGGGGCGCGAACAGGCTGCCGTGCAGGCGTACCGGGGCGGGCACGCCGCCGCGCTCGTGCAGGTCGTCGACGTTCTGCGTGATCACCACGGTGTCCGGCAGCCGGGCCGCGATCGCCGCGACCGCCCGGTGCCCCGGGTTCGGCTCGGCCCGGCGCACCCCGCGCCGGCGTGTCTCGTACCAGCCCCAGACCAGCGCCGGGTCGGCGCGGAACGCGGCCGGTGTCGCCAGCTCCTGCGGGTCGTAGCGTTGCCACAGCCCGGTCTGGGCGTCCCGGAACGTCGGCACGCCGCTCTCCGCCGACATGCCCGCGCCGGTGAAGACCACCGGGCGACGCGCGGCGGCCAGCAGCAGGGCCGCCTCGGCCAGCTCCGGCCCGGTCACACGTCCACCGTCAGCCGCACGTCGACCCGGTCACCCAGCTCGATGCCCTCGGCCCGGCGCGCCGCGACCCGCAGCGGCACCACGTACCGGCCGTCCTTGGGCCACAGCGACGTCCGCCAGTCGGTGCCGCCGATGCGGACCGTCACCGGGATCATGCCCCAGCCGTAGGTGACCGACGCCGAGGCGGCCTCGATCGCCGCGCTCTGCTCGTCGGGCACCGTGACGAAGTGGTACGGCGCCGGGCCGCGCCAGAACCACACCTCGCCGCTGAACGCCAGCTCCATCCGGTCAGGATAGGGGCCGGGACCGACGGAACCCGAGCAGCCGCAGCCCGGCCGCCGTCACCCAGGCGAACAACGGGAACACGGCGACACGCTCCATGCCGCCCACGCCGATGCCGGCGTCCACCCGGGCCAGGAACAGCACGGTGCCGGCCAGCCCGAGCAGACCCAGGACCGCGCTGACGGTCCGCAGCTCACGCAGCAGCGGCGACCGGCCGAGCGCGGCGGCCAGCAGCGCCGCGTTGCCGAGCGCGAAGACCAGCAGCGCGCCGAGCACGTGCAGGTTCTCGTCCACGTCGGCCGGGTAGAGACCGGCCAGCACGTACCCGGACCCGGCGGCCACTGCCGACGCCACGGTGACGGTCGCGGCGCGGCCCGGGCGCAGCGCCCGGCGCGCGAGCAGCGCGCCGACCGCGAGCAGCAGCCCGGCGCCGACGAACACGGCGTTCATGCCCGCGTGCCACGGTGAGCAGACCGGACGCGGCCGGCTGGTGTCCCACACGCCGCAGGTCACGTTGCCGAGGTCGCTGATGTTGTGCTCGGCCCAGCTGAACCGGGGCTGGTCCCAGGCCAGGCCGACGAGGACGTTGGCGGTCAGGAACGACACGGCGGCGAGCAGCCAGCAGGCGCCCGCGAGACGGTTTCTCACCCGACGAGTGCACCGTCTCGGGGCGCCCCGGCGCACGGGGCGTGGCGGGCCGGTTCGAGGTAGGGCCAGACCTACCCGCGGATGGGGCCTGGATGGCTGGGAAGGGCGGCGGGGTCTGGCTAGCGTCACGGCATGACCGTTGATCACGGGCTGGCGGCAGCGTTGCGCCGCCGCCGCTACCTGCTGTCCGCGTGGCCGTGGCGGGCCCTGGCGTACGCCGTCACGACCCTGCCCCTGGCCGGCGCGGCGGCGCTCGGCGC
>NZ_JAGPXV010000596.1:0-3709 GCF_018070405.1 Micromonospora sp. D75 | reverse complement strand
CCGTTGTGGACCACGTTGGTGAAGTCCTAGAGCGAGACCCAGCCGTTCTGCGGGATGGCCAGCGCGCCGGTCGACGACCACCGGTAGGTCGACGGGAGCGATCAGCCGCCCGGCGGGGGCGTCGTGGTCGGCGGCGGCGTGGTCGGGGGCGGCGTGGTGCCGCCACCGAAGTCGGTCCGCCACTGCTGGTTGGTCTGTCCGTGGCAGTCGTACAACTGGACCTGCTGGCCGTTGCCGGTGCCCCAGACGTCCAGGCAGCGGCCGGACTGCACGCCGCTGATGGTGCCGTTGGAGTTGATGTTCCACTGCTGGTTCGACTGGCCGTTGCAGTCCCAGATGATGATTCCGGTGCCGTTGGCGGTGGCCGCGCCGTTCGCGTCGAGGCACTTGCTGCCGTAGACCATCAGCTGCTTGCTGGAGGTGTACGTCCACTGCTGGTTCGACTGACCGTTGCAGTCGTAGAGCTGTACCCGGGTGCCGTTCGTCTGGGTGGCGTTCGGCACGTCGATGCACCGGCCCGACTGCACGCCGACGATCCGGCCGGCGCCACCGCTCGGCGGCGGTCCCGTGGTCGGGGTCGTGGTCGGCCCCGAGGTCGGGGCGGCCGCGTTGAGCGCGTTGAGGACCGAGTTGTACGCGGCCTTCTTGTTGCCTCCGCCGTCGAACAGCAGCGGGCTCTCGCCTGAGCGCCACGAGTCGCTGTCGCGCACGCCCCACACGGTGATGCCGATGCAGCGCGGCACGTTCATGCACGCCTGCGTCAGACCCGCGTACTGGCTGGTCGAGGCATTGGTGACGTCGACCTCGTTCAGCTACAAGACGTCGAGCGACCCGACGAACGCCAACGGCTGGTCCTCGGCGCAGACGCTGTCCACCGCCACCCTGCCGGACGCCCCGTACGGCGTCATCGACCAGACCCTGATCGGTGACGACCAGAACATGTACCTGTTCTTCGCCGGGGACAACGGCAAGATCTACCGGTCGAGCATGCCGCTCGGGAACTTCCCGGGCAGCTTCGGCTCGAACTACACGACGATCATGACCGACTCGACGAACAACCTGTTCGAGGGCGTCGAGGTCTACAAGGTGGCGGGCCAAAACCAGTACCTGATGATCGTCGAGGCGATCGGCAGCCAGGGACGCTACTTCCGGTCGTTCACGTCCAACAGCCTGAGCGGCTCGTGGACCCCGCAGGCCGCCACCGAGAGCAACCCGTTCGCCGGCAAGGCCAACAGCGGCGCGACGTGGACCAACGACATCAGCCACGGTGACCTGGTCCGCAACAACCCCGACCAGACCAAGACCATCGACCCCTGCAACCTGCAGTTCCTGTACCAGGGCAAGAACCCCAGTGCGGGAGGCGACTACAACCTGCTGCCGTGGCGGCCGGGAGTGCTGACCCTCCAGCGCTGACCGTCACACAGTCACCGGAAGACGTGCCCGGCACCCGCGTGGTGCCGGGCACGCCCGTTCCGGTGGGCCGGCCCGGCCGGCGGGCGGACGACGGCGACCCGGGGCAAGCTGGGGCGGTGGAGCGCGAGCTGCTGACCGTCGGACACGGGGCCGCCCGCCGCGACCAGCTCGCAGACCTGCTGGCCGGCGCGGAGGTCACCCTGGTCGTGGACGTGCGCCGCTACCCGGCCAGCCGGACCAACCCCGACGTCCGCCGCGAGGCCATGGAACGCTGGCTGCCCGAACGGGGCATCGGCTACCGCTGGGAGCCGCGCCTCGGCGGCCGCCGGCACGTCCGCGCCGGCGAGCCGGAACCGGACACCTGGTGGACGGTCGCGGCCTTCCGGGCATACGCCGCGTACACCCGTACGCCCGACTTCGACGCCGCGATGGACGAGGTGCTGGCCGACGCCGCGCTGCGCAGAACCGCGGTGATGTGCAGCGAGAGCGTCTGGTGGCGCTGCCACCGGCGGCTGATCGCCGACGTCGCCGTGCTCGGCCGCGGCGTGCCGGTGTCGCACCTCATGCCGGACGGCAGGCTCAGCCCGCACCGGCCCGCCGAGGGCGCCCGCCGCCTGCCCGGCGGGCACCTGCTCTGGGCCGGCTGACTCAGCCCGCCAGATCCTCGGCGAGCAGATCCATCAGCAGCGCGTCGTGCCAGCGCCCGTCCGCCCCGCGCTCGTAGCGGCGCATGATGCCCACCGGACGGAAACCCACCTTCGCGTACGCCCGGATCGCCGCCGTGTTCGCCGCCGCCGGGTCGATCGTGAACCGGTGGTGGCCGTACTCGTCGATCAGGTGCCGGACCAGCGTGCGGACCGCATCGCCGCCCAGCCCGGTGCCGCGTACCGCCGGGTCGAGGAAGACGTCCAGGCTGGCGTGCCGGTAGTCCGGGTCGGTCTCGGCGTACCACTGGATCGCCCCGACCAGCCGGCCGTCGTGCTCGACCGCGTAGATCGTCACCGCGTCGTCGGCCAGGTCGGCCCGGACCGACTCGGCCAGGTCGTCCCCGCCGCGCCACCAGCGGCGCACCTCAGGGGTGGCCCGGATCGCGGCCAGCGCGGGCACGTCGGCGTCGGTCACCGGCCGCAGCGTCACCGCCCGCCCGCGCAGCACGCCTCAGCCCCGCCGCTCGCCGTGCTCGACGCAGACCGCCGACCAGCCGGCCGGTACGACCTGCACCTTCATCCGCCGCCGGCAGGACGCGCACCAGCGCGGCGGCTCCCACGCCCGGGCCGCCTCGCACGCCGGATGCGGCCCGGCCGCCACCGACTCGCCGCACCTGTCGCACCACAGCGCCGCGGGCACGGCCGGGGCGGGGGAAAGATCGGTCACCGCTGCCTCACAGGGTCGCCGAGAGCGCCTTCACCGGCATCTTCAGGTCTTCCAGCAGCTTCAGGTCGGCGTTGGCCGGGCGACCCAGCGTGGTCAGGTAGTTGCCGACGATCACCGCGTTGATGCCGCCCAGCAGACCGTCGCGGGTGCCCAGGTCACCGAGGGTCAGCTCGCGGCCGCCCGCGTACCGCAGGATGGTGCGCGGCATGGCCAGCCGGAACGCGGCGATGGCGCGCAGCGCGTCCTTGCCCTCCACCACCGGACGGTCACCGAGCGGCGTGCCCGGCCGCGGGTTGAGGAAGTTCAGCGGCACCTCGTGCGGGTCCAGCTCGGCGAGCTGCGCGGCGAACTCGGCCCGCTGCTCGACCGTCTCGCCGAGGCCGAGGATGCCGCCGCAGCAGACCTCCATGCCCGACTCGCGGACCATCCGCAGCGTCTCCCAGCGCTCCTCCCACGAGTGCGTGGTGACCACGTTCGGGAAGTAGGAGCGGCAGGTCTCCAGGTTGTGGTTGTAGCGGTGCACGCCCATCTCGACCAGCTCGTCGACCTGCTCCTGGGTGAGCATGCCGAGCGACGCGGCGACCTGGATGTCGACCTCCGCGCGGATGGCGGCGACACCCTCGCGCATCTGCTTCATCAGCCGGGCGTCCGGGCCGCGCACCGCGGCCACGATGCAGAACTCGGTCGCCCCGGTCGCCGCGGTCTGCTTCGCGGCCTCGACCAGCGCCGGGATGTCCAGCCAGACCGACCGGACCGGCGAGGTGAACAGGCCCGACTGCGAGCAGAAGTGGCAGTCCTCCGGGCAGCCGCCGGTCTTCAGCGAGACGATGCCCTCGACCTCGACCTCCGGACCGCACCAGCGCATCCGGACCTCGTGAGCGAGCTGGAGCGCGGCGGGCAGGTCTTCGTCGGGAAGGTTCAG